>JBBRRN010000024.1:0-15431 GCA_038200685.1 Nitrospirales bacterium | reverse complement strand
GACGGCCTCGAACTTGAATGCGTCGGTAAATTGACGTCGCGTTGTTGTTGCCATGCTGACCTCCGATTTCATGATTCTCCCACTTATGGAGGTGTCTGTGAAATCAGGGGAGGGTCAGACTTTGGTCAGAAGTCTCTTCACTTCGACGTGGGCAAAGATGACGTCAGGCTCACGCTGAAGGGCTTCATAGTAGCTCCGTTCAAATCCATCTCCTTCTTCCGAAGGACGGATGAGGGATCGGGCTTCTATCAGAAAGTGCTCCACCTCAACAAGCGAGAGCTCAGACTTGTCGTCCAAGAGCTCATCAATACGGACCACCAGTTGAGAGAGTGGGTGAAGCCAGGTAAACCAAGGATCGTTCAACACCAAGTGCAGAAGTTCGCTGGTTGACTCGACACGGCCGTTGATGCGCTCATAGGTGACTTGTTCTGCCAGAATGAGGGCCTTGTGGAGACTCAAGAGGCTCCCCCGCACGTCGAGGATTTTCTCGCGGAGAGGAGTGGATTTCTTGGTTGAGTTCTTGTGTGAGACAGACGCCATAAAATAACTTTAGCAGATTATTTTAAAAATGGTGGCCCCTAACATGAGATTCGGGTTAGAGGTCGATATCCATCACTGTGGGTCATATCGGCATATGGAACCTCATACTGAAGCACGCTGTGTAGGAAACGCCAGAGGCATTCTCGTGTTGCGGCCAGGAGGTATGACGCGTGAGGTGGGAGATGTCCATCGCTCTGATGAATTCCGAGCATTCAACAGATCAACTGATTCAATCCGTTATAAAAAATACGGTTAGTGCCTCACCCGTGAGGCAAACTGCGCAAAGAGCTGCCCGGTGAGGTAGGGGGTGTTGTCTGAGTCGCGCACATGCTTGCGGCGAAGGTAGTCGTTGAGGATCCGGCCGTCGGCGGCTTTGTGAGTGTTTGGTTGGCGGAGGTTCATCCGGTAGCGTTCGATGGCCTTGGCCACGCGACTGATGAAGACTATCGTGCCATCCGGTTCCTGCCGTTCCACGATCCCAACGTGCGTCAGCGAGTCGTTTACCTTGCCGTCTCCGTTGTAGTCCCATGTATTATTAAAGAAGACAAGATCGCCAGGATGGGCGACAGGTCCCCGGTGGAACCTGCCTTGTTGCCGGATGTGTGCATGAATGATCCGGACGCCGTTGGCGTGAGGGGCGATGGGCTCAGCGTCATAGAGATCGATCCCGTGTTTGAGAAACACCGCACGAGTCACCCCTGCGCAATCATAGGCGATGTGCCGGCCGTTGCTTTCAATCGTGGTGGCGCCCACAAGCTTGGCCGCTGTCTGTACGATCGCGTTCCGGCTCGGTAGACGTTCGGCGGATCGGCAACAGGGCCGTTCTGTTGGTACTGATGTGCGAGGACGTTCGATCGGCTGTGTGACACAGCCTGCGAGCGTCGCGAGAGCGATAGTGGTCATGATGAAGAGGAATCGCATCGGCTTACCGTATATTGAGATAACCCTCGGAGTGAAATGTAGCACGAGGCTCGCGCTTCACCAAGAAAAGGGAGCTTTGGTGCGGCTCTTTCTGGGCAGCGGTCGCGTTAGCAGGCTACGGGGAAAATCGGTTTGGTGTTGACGCAATAGAAGGATGCTCAAAAAGCCCTGGGATGATCCCAACTGCACGTGTCTTTCCAATTCCCTCTTTCATTTTCAAGGGTAGCCTGGTTGATTCTCGATTGCGCGCGTCGAACGATATACATGATCCTCCCATGCTCGCTCGTTATCTCTTCAGGGATGGGGGCTGACTGATCTTCCACTGCGCGTGTCCAACGAGGGCCTTCTGAGGCCGCGCGTTGCGCGAGCACAGAAGATCATCAGGCTCCATCCCCTCCGCGTTCTGCGAGCAGGAGAACGGCCAGCCTACCCCCACATCCCTTTTCAGCATCCTGTTAGGTTTTGCTGGGGGAGGCTAAGGCCTTATTGACTTCCCGGAGGAGACTCCGCTCAATTTCCGCGACCTCCTCCGCGCTCACGCTGAGGACGCGCCCCCCCTGGGCCAGTTTTTCAAAGTCGGCTTTGACGTTGAGTCGGGTGATGTTTGAAGGGAGGCCATGGAGCGACAGCACGTATTGATTCCGTGAGCCGGAGACCTCCAGCGAGGCAGGCGGGGAGATTTTTCGCTCTGTCACGTAGACCGCCTTTTGGTCGGTCTTGATACTCACTTTGATGTGGTATCCATTGCGGCTGAGGGTGTCTTCTACCACCTTGGCGACGGTGCTCAAGGGGCGGGGGATGTCTTCAGTCTGAGTCCCTTTCTCTTCGACGTGGATTGTCTGTGCCGCTTGGGCTGCTACGGATTTTTGGACATCTGCGCTCAGTTTTTTTGCCTGGACTGCTTGTACCGCCAAGTCGGCGGAAGCGGCTTTGGCTTCGGCCTTGGCGCGTTGGGCGGATTGCATCGCATCGCGCAATTCCTGGTTCAGTAGATCGATCTGTTGGTGCATGACCTTGTTCCCGTCCTGCAGCGAGGTGACCACCGACTCCTGCTTAGCGAGTTGCTTACGGAGCGACTCATTTTCCGCTTTGAACGGCGAATCGTCCGGCTTGCAACTGCTGGCGAAGACACAGAGAGCGATTGCTCCGATCCACAAAGGCCATTGGTTCGATTGAGTCTTATCGCGCACGTGACGTCCCTCCAGTTTTTCGGATTATCTACGCTTCGTCCCGACTTGTCCACGCTGGATTCCCTGAATTGACCGTGCGTCGTACTAGACGCTATGCTCGCACAATGATGAACCGCTTGATAGTTGTAATCGCAGCGGTGCTGTTCGTGAATGTTGTTCTCTGCCTGCCGGGAGCGATGGCGGTGCCAGATCAGAAGACCGATGCCATTTCTGTTGAAGACTATGCTTTGTACGACCAGGTGGTGACGAGTAAGTTTCTCACGTCATCGACTCAGTTGGTGGTGATCGAACGCATGACCAGACTCCGTCTCTCTCCGGATCAGGAGGGGGCGACGGCGGTCGGAGTGTTTCAGGAGCAGGGCTACTTCAATGACGAACTGCCGACGGATATGATTCGGGAATTTATTTCGGCCAACCGGCGAGTAAGCAGGCTTGAAAGGCGGTTTCACTTTGCTGTCGGCTACCGGTTTGCCACAGAGGGCCGGCTCGAAGAACCGGAGGTGTCTCTGGCACGCCCAATCACGGTGGCCGACTCGAGGCCGATTCAAGCGCCGTCGATCTTGGATCGTTTGGCGTTCTCTCGTGTGGCGCGCAGCCTGCGAAACGATCATGCACTACTGTATGTCGAAGCCCTTCGCCTCGACGGCAGCGGAGCGGGATTTCTCGTGTGGTGCCGCCGTCAAGGGCGAAACTGGACGTTGTTCGATACGGAAGTTGCTTGGTCTATTCAAGCTCGGCTAGATCCAGAAGAAGGGCCGGTGCTTGCACCCTAAGGGGGTTGGACGGTAGCATGCGTCCATGTTGACGACCATAGTCCGAAAAACCTTTTCTGTCCCGCCCCTTGGTTGCAATTGCTCGATTATCGGCGATCCGGTGACGAAGCAGGCGATCGTAGTCGATCCGGGTGGAGCGCACGAGCGAATTCTCCATGAGGTGCACCAACTCGGATTGACGGTCACGCATATCCTTCACACCCATGCCCACTTCGACCATTTTCTCGCCTCCGGAGAAATGAAGAAGGCGACAGGGGCGACGCTCTGCCTGCATCAGCTTGATCTTGAGCTGTGGAAGAATCTCGAATTGCAATGCCGGATGTTCGGCGTGGCCTACGTGCCGGTTCCGATGCCTGACTACTGGCTCAAGGATGAGGAGAAGTTGCTGGTCGGCCAAGTTTCCGCGGTCGCACTTCATACGCCCGGCCACACCCCTGGGTCCATGAGTTTTCATTTTCCTGACGACAACGTTGTGGTGGCCGGCGATACGCTCTTTCGCGGCAGCATTGGGCGCACAGATCTCTGGGGGGGAGACTTGGATGCCATCGAGCGATCTATTCGAGAACGGTTGTACACCTTGAAGGATGCGACGATTGTGGTGACAGGGCATGGACCGGAGACTGAAATTGGGGTGGAGAAGGAGACGAATCAGTTTGTCCGCGTATAACAAGATGCTGAAAAAGTCCGCCAGCTTCGTTCTCGGCTCATCGAAATCCTCAACGTACCCTCCGAGGGTACGCTTCCGGTTTCGACTCGCCTGTGGCCTTGCTGGACGAACTTTTTGAGCATCTTGCGGGAGTGCTCTTCTGTCGCGGTGTACTTGTGGGCCACCGAAGTTCTCGTGCGCTGACATAGTTTTTGCTCAGCCTGACGGCTCGCTGCGGGAGGTATGACCATGACAACATCCATGCAGTTTGTCCTCCCTCTCTGTTTTCTCTGTGCTCTCGGGCTTCCTGTCGCCCAAGCCGACGCATTCTCCTTGGCCACTTCGGAGCAGGTGACGATCACGGACGTGAAGGTTCGCATGTCGGAGCATGGTCCGGTTGTTCTCTTACAGGCAGAAGGCAAGGCCATTCCGATCTTTGTCGACGTCACGGTCGCCGTATCTATCCAGGGCGCATTGAATGGTGAACGGTTACCCCGCCCGATGTCGCACGATTTGATGCATACGATTCTTGAATCGTTTGGCGGTACAGTCACGCAGACAGTCATCACGCTGAAAAGCGGGACCTACTATGGCGCGTTGACCGTGGCATTCCAGGACAATGTGAAAGTGTTCGATAGTCGGTCATCTGACTCGATCGCGCTCGCCATTCACTTTAAGGCGCCGATCATCGTGGGAAGGGATTTGTTGAACTCAGCCGGAAGGTTGCCGGAGAAGCCGAAAGCCGACACGTTATGAGGCCTACTCTTTGGCCATCCGTTCCTTCAATCGTGCGAGGCGCTTCTCGGTGGACTGTTTGATGAAGGCCATATTTTCTCCGAGGTGTTGTTCGGCGTTGATTTTGCCTTCCTCGCGCCGCTTCTGTTGGTCCAGTCCGAATTGCGCGATCACGGGGCCGTCTTCCTGGTACAGCGATTTCCAGATCGCCTCACATTTAGTCTGTATGACAATGGGGTACTTGTCGCAGGGTGGATCGGCTGCCCATGCGGTGCTCCAGCTCGCTCCCAGTAGGATGAATGCCAACGCTAGAAAAGTCATCGTCCACCTACTTGCCGCATGAATGGCTCCTCTTCGTTCGGTTCACGATAGCACAACGCAACTTGTTTTGCAGACGACCGACGCGTATGAACGATCGGCGAAGGAATGTCTAGCCCGCTGGGACAAGAGGCGGCATCGCCGGCCACCATTATTGGTCGAGTGGCTCCAATATCTTCCTGCCGGCGCGAACCTGTTGGACCTCGGCTGTGGTGGAGGGCAGGATGCAGGCGATCTCGTTCGGCGCGGGTACCGCATTGTGGGCGTGGATCGGACAAGCGCGTTGCTCTCAGCGGGGCGACGTCGATATCCTTCATTACCGCTGGTCCGCGCCGATCTTCGATCCCTCCCTTTTCAGGTGTTGTCGTTCGATGGCCTCTGGGCTGCTGCCTCGCTGATGCATTTCCCTAAACCGGAGGCACGTCGTATCCTGGCCGATCTGTGGGGGCTTGCTCGCCCAGGTGGCCTTTTCGCTGCGACAGTAACCTATGGTGTGGCGAGCCGCCTTGTGACGACTGGATGGGTCCCCGGGCGCTATTTTGCTCGATGGAAAAAGGATGAGCTCGCTCGCGCGGTTCGTCGAGCCGGATGGACCATTCTTGAGTTGAACGTGGTGACCAACCGGGAGCGCAAGGGCCGGTGGATCAACTTTATCGCTCGACGTGATGTAGGCTAAGAGTTCGGAGGCAATGTCGAACGCCTCCAGATAAAATACAGTGCCGGAATCACCAGAAGCGTCAAAATCGTTGAACTCACCATGCCGCCGATCATCGGTGCGGCGATGCGTTTCATGACGTCGGCGCCGGTGGTCCACATAAGGGGGAGCAAGCCACCCATGATCGCGGCGACCGTCATCCGAGAGTTCCTCTACCCGTACCTGACAGGCGGTTACCCTGTCAGGTACGGGTGATCCACTGATTGTGGGCTGCCAACGTCGCCAGTTGCTCCGTAGAACTCGACCTGCCCATCGTGCACAACGATTAGATTTGGGACGGCATATGTGAGCCCTCGAGCCGCCGGTGGATAGTGATACAGGATAGACCGGGAGAGGAGTCGACGTCGTTGTCGACACGCACGCCATTGTGCGTAGCAACCGGCTCACCATCTATTCGCTTCGCCTACTTCACCATGCTGCGATGCTTTTTGGCCAGCTGATCGGCTTCTTCCGCGCCCTTCGTATACATGGCCTTAAGTGCATCGCAGTGCTGATTAAAATTCTCTTTCCCTATCCCAGCCATTATACTTTGGCCGTAGGCTGGATTTTTTGCATACGCTACTTCCATATCCGCCATGTCCTTCGCCTTTTGCCGAAGTTGGGCCGCTTCCTTGTCATACCAGGTTGCCAATGCGGCGTGATCATTTTGGGAAATCTGACCCACGGGAGGACTCGCGATCATCGAGCACGCTACTATTCCCATCATCATGAAAGCCGCGACAACGCCTTTCAGCAGATTTCCATACTTTGTCATGGTTCTTCCCTTTCCTAGTGCTGGCGCATCGTCTCCGTGCGCCATTGTGGTTATGTATCTGATCACCTTTTCACCCAACACTCCTTGAAGGTGGACTGCGTTCTCTGAAGCAAGATCCACCCGTTTTGCCAAAGTAAGTTGTCATCTCCCTCCTGAGTTGAGGTTGTCGGACAGAAACGATTTTTCTTGTTCCGATTATCGACTCAACATGTCTTCTATCCCACTCGTGGCGCTTCATGAGTGTCGGCTCCCAAAACGTTGATGCCGTCCTGCTCTTGCAGAGAACGGTTGGTGCCTGTAAGTAAAGACGGGGTCCCACTGGACATAGACCACCCACGCCAGAGGGCATACAGTGCGGGAATGACCAGAAGCGTCAAAATTGTTGAACTCACCATCCCGCCGATCATCGGCGCGGCAATGCGTTTCATCACGTCGGCGCCCGTGCCGGTAGTCCACATAATGGGGAGCAAGCCACCCATGATCGCGGCGACCGTCATCATCTTCGGCCGCACTCGCTGGACTGCGCCTTCCATAATGGCTTCTCGTAGATCCTGCGCCGTCGCCATGCGGCCTTCGCGTACTCGCCGCTCATAGGCTTCGTCGAGATAGACGAGCATGACCACGCCCGTCTCCGCCGCCACGCCGGCCAGGGCGATGATACCGACCCACACCGCCACACTCAGGTTGTAGCCCAGATAGTCGAGATACCAGATAGCCCCGATCGCGGCGAAGGGGACAGACAGGAGCACGATCAGCGATTTCGCCAGCGAACCGAAATTGAGATAAAGCAGCAAGAGAATAATCCCAATGGTGACGGGGACGACCAGCTTTAATCGCTCTTCGGCCCGCACCAGATGCTCGTACTGACCGGCCCAGACCAGCCGATACCCGGCAGGCAGAACGACTCGGTCTCGCACTGCGCGTTGGGCGTCTTCGACGTAGCCGCGTAAGTCTCGGCCGCTGACTGCGACTGAGACCAACCCGGCCAGCGATCCCGCTTCATCCGCGATCGACGGTGGCCCCTGCGTGATGACGAGATCGGCGATTTGTCCGAGCGGAATCTGCGCGCCGCTCGGCGTGGGAATCAGCACCCGCTTGAGCCGGTCCGGGTCATCGCGCAGTTCGCGCTTGTAGCGCACATTGACTGAATACCGCTCCCGCCCCTCGACTGTGGTCGTCACGGTTTCTCCCCCGATGGCCGAGGTGATGACCGCTTGCACGTCTCCCACCGTCAGACCATAACGGGCCGCTTCGCGCCGGTTCACGGTTAGATCCAAGTAATAGCCTTCATTCAACCGTTCGGCGAACGCGCTTTTGGTGCCTGGCACGTTTGCCAAGACTTGCTCGATCTCCAAGCCAATTTTCTCAATGGTCTTCAGATCCGGTCCTAGGACTTTGATGCCGACCGGGCTCCGCACACCGGTCGTGATCATCTCAGTGCGAGTTTGAATCGGCATCCACCAGATGTTCGGAAAGCCGGGAATGCGCAGCTTCGCGTCCATTTCATCCAACAACCGGTCCCAGGTCATGCCGGGCCGCCATTGCGATTCAGGTTTGAGGGTGACTGTGATTTCTGCCATGCCGACAAAGGCCGGATCGGTGGCCGTCGGCGCTTTCCCCATTTTGCCGAACACCCGTTCCACTTCCGGAAAGGTTGTGAGCAATTGATCCTGAACCTGCAAGACCTTGGCCGATTCAGGAATCGAGAGACCGGGCACAGTGGTTGGCATGTAGAGGATGGTGCCCTCATTCAGCGGGGGCATGAATTCGGCGCCGAGGCGAGAAAAGATCGGCGCCGTGAGTCCCACGACTACCACGGCCAGTGCTAGCGTCAGCCATCGTGCGCGCAACGCGCCGGCGATGATCGGTCGATACAGCGTGATCAACAGCCAGTTCAACGGATTCTTAGCTTCCGCTCGGATGCGTCCCCGGATCAGGAGGACCATCAGCACAGGAGCCAACGTCACCGAGAGCGCGGTGGCGAACAGCATCGAGAAGGTTTTGGTGTAGGCCAAGGGCGTGAACAACCGACCCTCCTGGGCTTCCAGCGCGAAGATCGGCAGGAATGACACGGCAATCACCAGCAGAGAAAAGAACAAGGGACGGCCGACTTCTTTGGCTGCTGCGATGATCGTCTCGATCCGGTCCGCATGTGGCGATTGCTCCAGGCGCTTATGCGCGTTCTCCACCATGACGATAGCCGCGTCCACCATGGCGC
The DNA here is from genome assembly GCA_038200685.1 of Nitrospirales bacterium. Classification (GTDB taxonomy): domain Bacteria; phylum Nitrospirota; class Nitrospiria; order Nitrospirales; family Nitrospiraceae; genus Palsa-1315. The sequence goes on along the minus strand of JBBRRN010000024.1, from coordinate 6,621 downwards.
CGATGGCAATGGCGATGCCACCGAGCGACATGATGCTGGACGTGATGTTCAGGTAGGCCATCGGGATGAAGGCCAGCAGCACGGCCACAGGAAGAATGAGAATCGCCACCAGGGCGCTACGCAGGTGAAACAGAAAGACCACCGCGACCAGGCTGACGATGATGCTTTCCTCCATGAGTTTCTCGCGGAGCACGGCAATGGCCCGATGAATGAGATCGGACCGGTCATAGGTGGGAACGATGTGAACGCCCTTCGGTAGGGCCGGTGTGATCTCTGCCAGCTTGGCTTTGATGCGCTCAATCACGGCGAGCGCGTTCTCTCCGGCCCGCATGATGACGATCCCGCCGACCGTCTGGCCCTTGCCGTCCAGTTCTGCAACGCCTCGCCGCTGGTCCGGCCCGATGTGGACATGGGCGATGTCCCGGATCAAGATGGGCGTGCCGCGTCCATCGGTCCCGACCGGGATCAGCTCAATATCATCAATCGAGCGTAGATAGCCTTTCCCGCGAATGATGTATTCCGTACCGGCCATTTCCAAGACACGGCCACTCACCTCCGCATTGCTGTTCCGGACCGCTTCGATGATCGTCTTGATCGGTAACCGGTAGGCGGCCAACGTGTTCGGGTCCACTTCGATTTGGTACTGCTTCACGAACCCGCCGATCGCCGAGACTTCTGCCACACCGGGCACACTTTCCAGTTGGAAGCGCAGGGACCAATCCTGAAGACTGCGGAGCTGCGCCAGGTCATGTCCGCCGGATTCATCGACCAGCGCATACTGATAGACCCATCCAACCCCGGTCGCGTCAGGGCCTAGAGTCGGGGAGACTCCAGAAGGCAACTTCCCGCTCAGCTTCTGCATGTATTCCAGCACACGACTGCGTGCCCAGTACAAGTCCGTCCGGTCTTCGAAGATCACGTAGACGTATGAGACCCCGTATTCCGAGACGCCCCGCACTCGTTTGACTTTCGGGCCGGCCAATAGGGAGGTGACGATTGGGTAGGTGACCTGGTCTTCAATCAACGTGGGGCTGCGCCCCTGCCACTCGGTATAGATGGTCACCTGGACATCGGACAGGTCCGGTACTGCGTCCAGTGGAACCTGAAACCCCGCCCACAGGCCCCAACTTGCCAACAGCACCACACAGAGGATGACCAGGATTGGATTGCGGGCGCTTCCATCAATGAGTCGTGCAAGCATTCTTTCTCACCCTCCCACCCTGCGGGCGTCAAGACGCCCGCTTTCCCTGGCTACATGACCCCGCCGCCAACCGGGAACTGATACTTTTCGGCAACGGGTGGTCGACCTGGCACCGTCACATTGACCGTCACCACCCATGTGCCACCCATGCCGAACAGCACCGTCCCCTCATAGAGTCCATCCTTCGTGTGGCGAGCCGCCACTTTTGAATCAGTCATGCCCGGCATCGGCATCGTATAGACGAACACAACTTGGGCATTGGTCACAGGCTTGCCGGCTTGATCGTTCAGCGTGAGCTTGAGTAGCACATTGCCGGCCTTGAGGTTTTCCGGTGCTGTCTTCAATGTGAGGGAGAGTCCGGCGACCTGACGGATCCCAGCCTCTGTCGTCTCTTGCTTGCTCCCCATCTCCATCCCCTTCATGCCTTCCATCCCTTTCATTCCCTCCATGCCCTTCATATCCCCCATTGGCATGCCTTTCATCTCACCCATCCCCTCCATCCCCTCCATCTTTCCCTCATACGCCCCGCGCATCTGCCAATCGCCCATGCCGATCCGTCCCATCATGGCCTGCATGCTCGAAGCCGATGTCAACTTGCTCTCCGCGTCCAATAAGAAATTGGCTGAGGTCACAACTCGATCTCCTTCGTTGAGTCCTTCCATCACTTCCACAGAATCCTGATTACGACGACCCAGCTTGACCGGATACGGCGCATAGGCTCCTTCGCCACGATCCATGAATACGAGTTGCCGAAGTCCTGTATCCAGCACGGCTTCCTTTGGAACAACCAACGTCCTTGCCGCATCGGTCACCAAGGTGACGGTTCCGAACATGCCGGGCTTCAGCCTGAGTCCCGGATTCGGCATGTCCACCCGCACGCGCACGGTGCGGGCCTCAGCATTCAGGGTGGAGTAGATATATGAGACCGCACCCCGAAACGTTTCTCCTGGATACGCGGCGAAGGTGACTGAGGCCGGTTGGTTGAGTGTCACCGCCGCGACCTCAGACTCATAGATATCGGCAGAGATCCAGACTGTGGAGAGATCCGCGACTTCATACAGTGTCGTCCCTGGTTCCACATATTTTCCCGGCAAGGCCTCTCGCTTCATGACAATCCCTGAAGACGGGGCATAGACCGTGAGCATCGGCTCCGCTTTGCCTCGACGTTCCAGCGTGGCCACTTGCGCATCGGTCACATCCCACAATCGCAGGCGTTGCCGTGTACTGGCCACAAGGGATGCCGCATTGGCTTTCGCATCGTTGAGCGGACTGGCTACCAGTTGGGACTGGGTTTTTACGGCGAGGAGATGCTCGTCTTGCGTGGCTAGGAGGTCCGGTGAGTAGAGAGTGAAGAGTGGGTCGCCTTTGCGCACGGGACGACCGATCGAATCGACAAAGACCTCTCGCACCCACCCGGAGGTTTTCACGGTGACCTGTGTGAGCCCCCGCTCGTCGTAGCCGACTGTGCCGACCGCGCGAATCTCTTGCGTGAATGTCGCGTAGGCGGCTGAGGCGCTCCGCACTCCGATCAACTGTCTTGCCACAGCGGGTACGACGACCGCTCCCGATGATGTTCCGGACATACCTGGCATGCCTGCCATTCCTTTCATGGATTCTTCGCCTGCCGGAGGCATCTTCTTCATGTCCATCTGTGCCATGGGCATATCCTTCATCTCTTCTTTCTCACCCGCCAGCCCGGTGGGCGCCGAGACGCCCTCTGTTCCCATCTCACCCGTCACTCTGTGAGCGGTCATGAAACCAACCGCGACTCCGGCGATCGCACCGATCGCCACGACGCCAACCACGAAATTTTTCTTGTAGGATTGCTGGTTCATTGCTGTGTCTCCTTTCTGTCCGAGTTAGCTCTGTCGATCGAGCGTGACACCGACGACCTGTTCAAGTTCAGCCAGTCGATGCTGGCGGTCCACGAGAGCCTTGAAATACTCAAGCTGGAATCCTCGCCAGGCCCGCTGGGTATCGATCAGATCCAGAAACCCTCCTTTGCCCGCACGATACCCGACGCGCGCCGCCTCCAGGCTCTGCTCGGCTTGTGGCAAGATCGTGGTCCGGTACAAGGTAGCCACCTGGTCGGTTGCCCGAAGCTTGGCCAGGAGGTCGTTGACTTGAAACCGGGTCAGATTTTCCAAGGTATGTTGCTGCGCCTGCGCGACCGCGACCGCCGCTGCGGCCTCCTGCACGCCCGCGTCGTACTTCGGCTTGGTCCAAAACGCGAAGGGAATGCTCATGGCCACGTAGGCGCCGAATCCGTCATTGGCCTGAAAGTTCTGGAAGCGCTGAAATGCCACGTTGAAGTCCGGGTAGTATTGACGCTGGGCCAGCGCGCGGGACTGCTCGCTCCGCTGCACGTCCAACTCGGCGGCTTTGAGCTCCGGTCTGTCGTTGAGCGCGAAGCCATGTAGATCATCAAGGGGCGCCTCGATCGGCAGTTGAGAAGGTTCTTGCGCGATGCCCAAGGGTGCTGAAGTCTCCCGATCGAGCAGCGTATTCAGCATCGCTTCGGTAGTCTTGCGACGCTGTTCCAGGACAGGAAGATGTTGGAACAGCACGGACAGCTCGACTTGAGCCTTGAGGACATCGGCCTGGCTTCCTTTGCCTGCGCGGAACTTCGAGTGTGTAATCTCCACAAACTGTCTGAGCAGTTCGACCTGTTCATGATGAATCTGGACCGCCTTCTGCGTAAGAAATAAATCGTAGTAAGCCTGCTTCAGGCGAGCGACCAGCTCCCGTTCCTTCGCACGGACCGATTGCTCGGTCATGTCTGCAGAACGGCTGGCGACTTCACCCTTGAGTCCGAGTTTGCCGGGGAATGGAAAACTCTGCGAGAGACCGAAAATCGTGTTGTCCGCTTGCGTGGCCTTGAAGGGCTGAGGAACATTCCACAATTGGAGAGACAGAATTGGGTCATCCAATGACCGCACCTGCGCAATCCGACTCGTGGCGGCTTCCCATTGCTTGCGTGTCGCCGCCAGCTCGGGGTTCCGAGCCAGAGCTTCTTGGACCAATTCCGGTAGCAATAGTCTGTTGTGCAGCATGGAGTCGCCGTCCTGCGCCCGCGACAGTCCGCCGCTGAAGAGCATCACCAGCACTGAGGCGATAGCCATACACTGACGTCGTCTATTTTGTTTCATAGTCATGACCTCTCAGATTTCCCACACGTTCGAAGCCCTGCCCGCGTGCTGGCTGAAAGCAACCACGCGAACTAGACGGTAGGCCGGACTCTAAAATAGAGTGCCGAACGATACACGCGACGGCAAAAAAGGAGCGATTGCGAGTTATGGCTGGGAAGATCAGATGCGAAGCACGGAAATCTTGAGCAGGAGATCCTGGGGTGGGCTCACTATGGGATGATCGGACAAACGGCTGCTGGGTGAGGTGAGGAAGACAAGAAGCGCTAACGAGGCGGTGTCTTCAGGACAGATCGCGTGACTGTTACTGCCGAGGGGAAGCTTATCGGCAACCTGCACGCCGAGCGTCTTAAACGCGTCGCAGTACTGAGAGACAGGTTGCTCATCTGGAGTCGAGCAGCCCTTGCTCATTGCGCTAGCCGCGATGCCATTCACCGGCAGAAGGCAGGCATACGCATTAAAGCTCAACGCGAAAAACAAAAGAACCAAAAACACAGTTAGGGGAGGTCGTAATGAGCGGAGCATATATTCCTACGGGTAATTGAAGAAAGCGTACTCTCAGTTTAGGTCGCTTGTCAATGTTGTGAGCGTGACAGTCTGCCAGACGATTTTTGCGAACATCTCGATTCAGCGAGTGACACCGTGTGCGAAACGTACTTCCGTCTTGCTACTTGGGCGGAAGCGGTTCAGTAACCCGGCGATTCAGCGTCACATAAATCTTGTCGTCGAACGTGTAGTAGCCGCCCTGCTCGATGTCGTTCATGATGCAGATCGGTGACAAGAGAATAAAACAGCTGAAAATATCTCCGACGACCCACCAGGACCAGGTGCGGTCGATTTTGAACGAGGTCGGTTCATAGCCGTCTCGGCTCACCTGCGCGAGATGGTTGTCTTTGCGGCTGAGCGTGACTGTGCCCGGTGCTGTGAGGTGCAGGTAGTCGTCAATGATGACCGCGGTCTCCGGCGGGTTGGTGAAAATGGTGACCGACTGTTTGTCGGAGTGCATCCAGGTTCCACAGCCGGTGAGGGCCCAGAGGCATCCGATGACTGTCGCACCGAGCCAACGTTGTGATTGTCTCATGAGAGCCTCTTGCTCGCTGGTGTGGAGGGGATCATCCAGCGCAGTCTGATGGTGAATAGCTGTCGGCATTTTTCCATGCCGTCAGCCTTTCTTCTAGCGTTTTCAGCAATTCTACAGAGGGTGGGGCGGGGCCGTTAGATCTTCATCGCCTCGTTCACTTCGGCGAGGGTGGCCTTCGCGACGTTCGCGGCGCGCTGGCTGCCGTCCTGTACGATCTCGTCGATGCGTGAGGGATGGCTCATCATCGCTGTGCGTGCGTCCCACATGGGTGCCATGCGTTCGACGATTCGATCGGCGACGAGTTTCTTGCAATCGATGCAGCCGATCGCGGCTGCCCGGCATTCGGTATTAATCTGCGCCTGAATCATCGGCAATGAAAATATTTTATGAAAATCGTACACAGGGCAAAGGTCGGGGTTTCCGGGGTCGTGGCGTCGGACTCGGGCAGGATCGGTGACCATCGTCTTGAGTTTCTGCCGCACAACTGGTTCGGAGTCTGACAGGTTGATCGTGTTGCCGTAACTCTTACTCATCTTTCGGCCATCGGTGCCCATGACCTTGGGAAACTTCGTCAGATGCTCTTTGGGCTCGGGGAAGACCGGTCTTTTATAGATGTCGTTGAATCGCCGGGCCAAGTCTCTCGTGAGTTCGAGATGGGGGAGCTGATCTTTTCCTACCGGCACGAAATCGGGTTTATACAACAAGATATCGGCGGCCTGTAGAACCGGGTAGCCCAGAAATCCATAGGTGCTGAGGTCTTTTTCTTTAATCTCTTCCTGCTTCTCTTTGTAGGTCGGATTGCGTTCCAGCCAGGAGATGGGGGTCATCATCGAGAGCAATAGATGCAGCACCGCGTGTTCCGGAATACGGGACTGGATGAACACGGTGGAACGTTCCGGGTCGATGCCGGCGGCAAGCCAATCGATGAGCAGTTCCCGTGAGAATTCCCGGATACGGCTGGTGTCGGCGTAGTTCGTCGAGAGCGCATGCCAGTCCGCGACAAAGAAGTAGCACTCGAACTCGCTCTGAAGACCTTTCCAATTCTCCAAGGCCCCGAGATAGTTACCGAGATGGAGCAACCCACTCGGCTGCATGCCGCTGAGGACTCTTTTCCTGGGGGTAGTCACGGTGTGTCTCCTGCTCCAAGGCCGATGGCGGTAGAGAGAATTGAATTAGTGAGACTGTGGGTCAAG
>JBBRRN010000023.1:0-15442 GCA_038200685.1 Nitrospirales bacterium | reverse complement strand
TCGCGTACAGTCGCCCACAAGCCCTTCCAGGTCCCTGGTGAAGCAGGGAGGCGCGTGAGAGGTTCGAGCCCTGAAAGCTTACGCCGGATGATCTGCCGCACCAATTGCTCGAAGAAGAAATCGTCGACCAGTTGCAGGGTTGATTCGGGACCAGCCTCAGAAATCGATGCAAGATCATCCCGCAAACGGAGGGCCAGTTGGTGGAACGTCAGGAAGTAGATATTGAGGAAGGCCCTGGGCTCGTACCGGGTGAGTACTTGTTTGAGATGCTCGACCAGGGAGGACGAGGGAACAATGACGGCGAGCGGAGCAAAGGGATTGCCGATCTTACAGGACCGAATGTCCCCGATCAGGGCATGATCAAGCGCTGGATGAAAAGGCCCGGTGACGATGCGAAGCATCTAATTCCGAATGTTGAATGACGGACAATTTACCCTTCAACATTCATAATTTAACATTGCAGAGCCTAGCCTGTTTCCGGCCCCATCAGCTCGCCGTTACAATCCATACAGCCCCAGTCGCCATCGATGAATCCCATCGGGTCGCCGCACATCGGGCACTCTGGCGGAGGCCCCTTGTCGATGATAAGAAGCTCGGGTAGTTCGAAACCGTCGTCGTCGGCCATGGAGCACCCCTTCTTTTCTACTCACGCGGTTTCATTTTGAGCAACAGGGCCTTCTCGGCACTCTCTCTGCTCGGCACACCGACGAACGTCAGCCGCCCATCGATAATAGTCGCCGGCACTGCCCTCACCGAATGCCGATCGGCGAGGCTTCGTCCATCTTCCGTGGTGATATCCACCTCGCGATAGCTGAAGCTGTACTTCACCCGCAATTGTTTCCACAGACTCTTCGCCGACGGACAGGCCCCACAGCTCGGCGAAACTAACAGCAAAATATTTGGCACCGATTCCCTCCATTAGCTGCGCGATCTTAACACCCACTCGATTGGGGCAGCAAGCGGGGGGACGTGGGGGCAATGGCCTGCAGATGGTCTTGCAAGCTGACTGCCAGCATGATACCGTGCCAAGATTCAAACGCTAGGGCAATCCCTTTCTCGTATAATTTTGTGCGTGAAAGGACAGTATCAAATTCATATCGACGTCACGGACGTCGCTCGACTTGAGAATAAGGGGGCCAGTCCCCCTCGCCTGCGCTACGTTAGGTGATCTGCAAGTCTTGAGGGGAGGTGAAGGCATGGGAGTGGTTTCGATCAAGGAATTGTTAGAGGCGGGTGTCCATTTCGGACACCAGACGAACCGCTGGAACCCAAAGATGAAGAAGTTCCTCTTTGGAGAACGTAACGGCATCTACATCATCGACCTTCAGCAAACATTGGCTCGCATGGAGCAGGCCTATGCCTTCGTCCGCGACACCGTCGCCGCCGGCCAAACGGTGCTGTTTGTCGGGACCAAACGACAGGCCGCCGAAATTCTTCAAGAGGAAGCCGTGCGCGCCAATATGTTCTTCGTGAATCAACGCTGGCTCGGTGGGATGCTCACGAACTTCCAGACCATCCGGAAGAGCATCGATAAGATGAAGAAGATGGAGACCAAGCTGGCGGACCCCAGCCAATACGGCCTGAAGAAAAAAGAAATTATGAAAATGCAGAAAGAGATCGTCAAGCTTCAGAAGTATCTGAGCGGCATCAAGGACATGCGAGGCGTACCAGGAGCCGTCTTCGTCCTCGACACCCGCATCGAACACCTGGCCGTACAGGAAGCGAAGCGGTTGGAGATTCCGATGATTGCGATCCTGGACTCGAACTGTGACCCGGACCACATTACTTACCCGATCCCTGGAAACGACGACGCCATTCGCTCCATCAAGCTCATCACCTCTCGCATTGCCGACGCCTGCATTGAAGGCGCCCATTTACGGACACAACGAGAAGAAGCGGATTTCAAACCCGTTCCCGCAGCGGGAGACAAGGTCGCGGGCATCAGCTTCGCAAGCACGCCGGCTTCATAATGCCCGTCGTTGCATGCGTCAGTTAGCACATTCACTGTTTACCCAAAAGGATCGTCACGTATGGCTGGATCAAGTCAGCTGGTCAAAGAACTGAGGGAGAAAACCGGCGCCGGCATCCTCGATTGCCAGAAAGCGCTCACCGAGAACGGCGACGATATGGAGAAGGCCATCGATCATCTGCGCCAAAAGGGCTTGGCCGCTGCACTCAAAAAATCAGGCCGCGAGACCAAACAAGGCCTCGTGCACGCCTATATCCACATGGGCGGGAAAATCGGTGTGCTGATCGAGGTCAACTGTGAAACCGACTTCGTCGCCCGGAACGAAGAGTTTAAATCCTTCGTCAATGACTTGGCCCTCCAAGTTGCGGCTGGAAAACCCTCTTACGTTAAACGGGAAGAGATTCCCGCCGAGCTTATCGCAAAAGAGCGATCGATTTATGAGGGACAGGCCAAAGAAATGGGTAAGCCCCCAGCGGCTTGGCCAAAGATCATCGAAGGCAAGCTGGAGAAGTTCTTTCAGGAGAGCTGTCTCATCGAACAAACCTTCGTCAAAGACAGCGCTGTTACGATCAAAGATCTTCTGGCCTTGAAGATTTCAAAAATCGGCGAAAACATGAACATCCGCCGCTTCACCCGGTATCAATTAGGCGAAGCATGAACTCTGCCAACTATCGGCGCATCCTCCTCAAAGTCAGCGGAGAGATGTTAGCCGGTGAGCAGGGCTACGGCATTCAACCCTCCATCCTTGAAGGCCTTGCTTCGGAAATCGCCTCCGTCGTGGCCCTAGACATCGAAGTGGCTGTGGTCATCGGCGGCGGCAATATTTTCCGCGGGATTGCCGCAAGTGCGTCCGGCATGGAACGCGCCTCCGCCGACTACATGGGGATGCTCGCGACCGTCCTTAATGCCTTAGCTCTGCAAAACGCGCTCGAGCGCATCAGCGTTATGACGCGAGTCCAGTCCGCAATCGAAATGCGCCAACTGGCCGAGGGATATATCCGTCGACGGGCCATTCGCCATCTTGAAAAAAAACGCGTCGTCATCTTCGCCGGCGGCACAGGAAACCCTTACTTCTCGACCGATACCGCAGCGGCGCTCAGAGCGATGGAGATTGGAGCCCAGGTCATCATGAAAGGGACCAAGGTCGACGGCATTTACGACGCCGACCCTGTCAAAAATCCTTCGGCCAAGAAATACCAGACGATCTCCTTCCTCTCGATCTTGAATCAGGATTTAAAAGTGATGGATGCCACGGCCATCAGCCTCTGCATGGACAACAACCTTCCGCTTATCGTATTCAATTTGAAGGAACAAGGTAACTTCAAACGCGTCGCCACCGGCGAAGCGATCGGAACCGTTGTCACCCCCGATCGCCGCTAACTTTCTGGGGAGTCTCACATGTCCAACCCTGCTGCGATAAGCCAAAAAAACACGGAAAAGATGGAGTCTGCCCTGGAACATCTCAAGCGAGATTTGGCGGGCTTACGGACAGGGCGAGCATCGGTCGCCCTCTTCGACGGCGTTCGGGTCGATTACTATGGCACGATGACCCCGCTAAAGCAGGTGGCGAGTATTTCTACGCCAGAAGCTCGCCTCATCACGATCCAGCCTTGGGAGCCGTCTCTGATCAAGGAAATTGAAAAATCCCTGGCGGGGTCCGGCCTTGGCATCACACCGTCTAACGATGGAAAGATCATTCGCGTGCCCCTTCCCCCGCTCACCGAAGAACGGCGCAAGGAACTCAGCAAGATCTGCAAGAAACATGGCGAAGATACGAAAGTCGTGATACGTGGGTTCCGGCGAGATGCCAACGAAGAGTTGAAGAAACTGCAAAAGGATGCCAAGTTAACGGAGGATGAGCTCCGGAAATCTGAAATCGATACACAGAAACTCACAGACCAATACATTCAAAAAATTGACGACGTGGTGAAGAAAAAAGAACAAGAAATTATGGAAGTGTGACCGCAATTTCGACCTTGCTACCCACTTACGCCACCATCAATCTCACGGCCCTTGCCCATAACCTCTCATGCATCAAGCGATACCTATCTCCAGGCTGCCAGGTCATGGCGATCGTCAAAGCCAATGCCTACGGACATGGAGCGGTGGAGACCGCGCAGGCCCTGACTCGCCAAGGGATCGAGCGGTTTGCCGTGGCCTCGCTCGACGAAGGCATCGCGCTCCGCCAAGCCGGTCTCTCAACCTCTATCGTCGTTCTCGGAGCCCTCTTCGAGGAACAGATATTGGACCTGGTTGCTCACCAACTCACACCGGTCGTCAGCGATGCACACATCCTTCCCGCATTAGCTAAGGCCGCTCAGTCACATCCAGCCCCTTATCGGATTCATCTCAAGGTTGAAACCGGGATGGGACGCCTAGGGTTTTCCCCCGCGGAGCTGCCCCCACTTTTCGACGAGATGCTCTTGCGAGGCCCCCTGCAAGTCGAAGGCTTGATGACCCATCTTGCCGATGCAGATGGGAAAGACAGCAGCGTTACGGAACGACAACTTGAAGCATTTCGTGCCGTGCTGGAACAGTTACAACAACGTGGTGTCACTCTCCCATTGGTACATACGGCAAATAGTGCTGCCATCGTCAGGTTTCCCAACGCGCATTTTTCACTTGTGCGTCCCGGCATCATGCTCTATGGGTATCACACACTTCCGGACACAGTCCCCGCTCCCGATCTCAGACCTGTTCTCTCACTACGGACTACGGTGGTGCAACTGCGAACCATTCCACAAGGGGGAACCGTCAGCTACAACGGCACATTCGTCGCGACAAGACCGACGCGTATCGCCGTGCTGCCGATCGGCTATGCCGACGGCTATAGTCGGCGGCTCTCCCATCGCGGATTGGTTTTGATTCAGGGACACCGCGCACCGATCGTTGGATTGGTCTGCATGGATATGATCATGGTGGAAGTCACCGACCTTGCGCCGGTACAAATCGGTGATTCCGTCACGCTGATCGGCCAGCAGGGAGAGGAATCAATCTGGGCTAATGAGGTGGCGGGCTGGATCGGCACGATCCCCTATGAAGTCCTCTGCGGGATCGGCTCCCGCGTTCCACGGCTTTATGAATCCGCCTGACGCGCGCCTTGCGCATCTCGCCCATCAGAACAATCCCGCAGGATGCTCAAACAGGCCAGATATCTCACCCGCCCAACCCCGGCGACTACTTCACCCGCCCGCCCTGAGTCTGCCAAGACAGCCTCTTTGCCCAAGGACGCGCCGTTCCGCAAGCAAGGCCGAAGGGAGTGAAGGGCCGGGGCGTACCCTCTGGGGCGCACGGTGCGACGAATAAGGAGCACCACGTCTGTGCGCGCCGCCGAGTGAGTGAGTGAGTGAGGCGGCCGGGTCCCCGTTGAGGATTTTGATGAGCCGAGAACGCCGCTGGCGGGCTTTTTCAGCATCCTGCTAATACACCATTCGAATCGACGCATTACCAAGATAGAGTGTCGTCTGGTAGGTTCCATCAACCGTCGGGTTGCGATTACCCAGCACGGTACGATCCTCGTAGAGTCCCGCTTGAAGCGAGAGATCGAGCCCGATGGCCTTGGGTTTCAGCGAGCCAAAGCCGAAATCTCCGCATCGCATCAAACCCAAAAGCGATCCCTCCTCCTTGCACAATAATCCAACCCCTCCTCCCACGATATGAAGATCCCACGAGGGGATACCTGGATCAAAGGTTAGATCAGGCATTTGATTTTGCTGGTTGGTATAGCCGGCTCGCAGCGCCACTTCCCAATGAGGAAGAGACTCCAGTACCAGCCACTTGTACTCGCTGCCGATCATCACCGCATAGGTACTCTTCCAATTCTGCGGCTGCGCGATCGTCGCACCATTGCCCAACGTGACATCGAGGTTCCGAACAGACTTCCATCCCACGTAGTCGACATCCACCTCCAACTTCCATTCCCGCTCCTTCGTTCGAACCGGCCAAATCGCGATGGCGCCTGTGATCACTTGCGGTAACACGAGTGTCGCGCTGGCGTCGGACACTTTGGCTCCATTCGCCAATAACGCGCCGCTCAGATGCAACGTCGCTTGACTGCGATAGACGATCCCGATATTCGCCAACGGCTTCCCGTCCGCATTGCGCAAGGCCGTATAGAGCAAACTGGCATTGAAACCGGCCGCGGTGTCTTTTCCATTGAGTTCGGTTTTTACCCCGGCAGCGGGAATCGCATGTCGCTCAACCTGGCCCTCGCCCATGAGATTGCTGAACGTATAGATATCCGCCCCCAGCCCAAGCGCAAGATTCTCCGTCACCTTATAGGCAAGCGTGGGCTTGATATTCAAAAGCGGCAACGAACTAAACGTCGTTGCGGTTCTAAACGGCCCATCGTTCGGCCATCGCGTCATAGAACCGAAGGGCACAGTCAGGCCGACTCCAACAGAAAGATCTCCCAGCGCCGTCACCCCAAGACTCTTTAAGTTCGCAGTAATGTATGTATGCCCTGGAGGAGGCCATGCCACACTCCCGTTTCGGTCACCACGAGCCGTGACGCCTGTCAGGCTCGTGAAATTCGTCGATCCGCCTGACGCGAGCACCCCTGCCATCACTTGAATTCCCTGCAACTGTGTCATCCCAGCTGGATTATAGTGCAGCGCCGACGGGTCATCAGCTTGAGCTGAAAATGCATTGCTCATCGCAGATGCAGCGGCTCCTTGCCCTTGAATACGAGGCACCTGCGATGAGGCTACCTCAGGAAAACCAGCCACACAAAGGCCAACCCCAAAAATCCACATCCTTAGAAGCAATCCCCTCCTGCTCCAACATCTATCCCACGCGCTTGTCACCCTATTCCTCCTTCTCTCATTCACCCAGGCCTGCTCGACTCCTCCGAAGACCTCGATGACAACGGTTCTATCGGTCGAAACCAATAATCTGCGACTCGCTCTAGTTCGTCAATATCGAACGGCTTCAATAGATAGGCCTGCGCGCCCATGCCGATCGCGCGAACTGCCGACTCTTTAGCGTCCGACCTCGCAACCATCACAATCGGGATGTGCTGATCTGACTTCCGAATTTGGAGCAGCACGGCTAATCCATCCATGGAGGGGACGATAGTGTTCAAAATCAGACCTCGGAACATCCCGGTCTGCACGGCTTCCAGCACTCGAACTCCATCAATCTCCAACTGGACTTGATACCCCATAGCCCGCAAACGATCCTGTACGAGTTGACGGCTATCTTGATCGTTCTCGACCACCAGGATCCGTGGTGCGTCAATCGACGCGAGGTTAGGCAGCAGCTCCATCGTGGGAAACAATGGAATCGTGAAATACAGTTCCGCCCCCCGCCCCGGCTCACTTCGCGCGGCGATCGTCCCACCTTGTAACTCAACCAACGTCCGCACAATTGATAGACCTAACCCCAGCCCTTTTATTCCGCTACGAACCTGCTTGACTCGAAAGGATGGGTCGAATATTTGATCGAGAAACTCTGGCGCGATACCAGGCCCGGTATCGCGCACGGAGACCCCGGCAAATGTCTGGCTCTCCTGCCGCACCGTCACCGTAATGTTGCCACCCTCCGGGGTAAACTTCACTGCATTTTGGACCAGATTTATGATGATCTGGATCAGGCGATCGCGATCCGCCCAGACCACCAGAAGCACAGGCGGAACGATCGCCTCCAATATCTGCCGCTTGGCCTGTGCCAGCAGACGCAATTGCTCTACCGCGTCCACCACACAATCCCCCAGGTCGATCTCGCCAGGAACGAGGTCCAGCCGCCCGGACTGAATTTTTGTGCGATCCAACAAGTCTTCAATCATATGGATCAGTCGGTTTGAATTATCGAGCATCCGCGACAAATAGCGCTGCTGTTTTGGATTGAGCGGGCCGGTGAGTCCATCGAGCAAGTTCTGCAAAAACCCCTTAATCGAAGTCAACGGTGTCTTGAGCTCGTGGGACACATGCGAAAGAAACTGCGACCGCAAGCGATCCGCCTGCTCCAGCTCAGCCGTACGTTCACGTACTTTGGCTTCGAGTCCCACATTCAGCCCTTCAATTTGCTCATATGCGGAGGCGTTATCCAGAGCGATCGCAACTTGATGGGCGACCGTCATCATCAATTCAAGATCGTCCTGCGTCATACTATGTGCCTGCACCCGATCTACCGTCAGGCTTCCAAGGATCCGGTCTTTGATTTTCAACGGAACAGCGATCCATGCCTTGGCCTGCGTCAGCAAGGCGAGCTGTTGGTTCAGCGGATGAATACGATCCCACACCGTCTGCACATCCTCCACTAACAATGGCTGACCCTGCATCAGCACTAGTCCTTCCGGACTCAGAGGATCGGTCACTGGAATCTCACGAGTTCGCACAAATGCCTGAATTTCAGGTGATACGCCGAGAATCCGCGCATCCGTAATGACCTGACGGGACGGATCGTAGAACGAAATCATCGCCCGGTCGTACTGGAGATCGCTGGTCAGAGCTTCTAACACTTTCTGCAACAATCCCTCTCGATCCAGCGTCGAGCTGAACAACAATCCGGCTCGGTGAAGGGCGGTCAGCTGGGCCACTTTTTGTCGCAGCTCAACGCGCGTCAACTCCTGTTCCAGATACGCTTCTCGCAATTCCTCATGCCGCGACTCCACGAAGGTAATCTGCTCCTGAATCAATGCCTCGCGTTGCTGGCTTTCCACGCGAAGATGTCGATTAGCCAAAATGCTTGCCACAAGTATCGGGATCAGTCCAAGAAGAATGATTTCACCCCAGCTGGCCGATGGATTCGTCACGCGGAATCCCGCGGCCAACGTCAGACCGGTGAGCGCGCCGAAAAATAACCACCTCACATTTCGCCGCGACGGTAGGGTGTCGGCGTTCTGCTTGAGTGAACTATTCTCAACCTCCGCATGCAAAGGCACTCCATCCGACCCACCCTGCGGCAGCAGCTGCCCTCTCGGCCCTTCCACCACCTGCCGAACCGTATGGCGCCATAGGCCCTGCCCCTTGACTGGCCATCGAATGGCCCATTGGCACCATTCTTCGTCATTCGCTATGCAGGAAAGGTCGGTCAGAGTGGCGGGTGGCAGTCGATGAACGCGAACCGGCACCGCAGCCATAATGCCTTGAGCA
Source organism: Nitrospirales bacterium (assembly GCA_038200685.1). Taxonomy (GTDB): domain Bacteria; phylum Nitrospirota; class Nitrospiria; order Nitrospirales; family Nitrospiraceae; genus Palsa-1315. The sequence goes on along the minus strand of JBBRRN010000023.1, from coordinate 6,379 downwards.
GCCTGACACATCAGCTGTGCGCACCGCCTTCGGTAAGGGCCAAACTGACACAGCGTGCGAGTGGAAAACTTCATCGCCAGGGTCGCGGAGATCGGCGTCACCTCGACGACTCGAAACTCGACCGAACCGGACGCGAACTTATTCCCGAAATAGGGAAACATGCCGTAAATCTGCGCCAGCGAAAACGGGCGGGCCAGCACCTGCATGATCGAAGACGCTTTCTCCATTCCCCCTCGAAACACAAATTGCGGATTTCCGGATATGCGTTCACAGAACTCATATAAATAGGCGGCGAATTCATACGAATAGCTGTTCCAGGCATTCTTCAGAAACTCCGGCGTCACATGATAGGCCGAATCTTTCATGCGCTGGTTCAGAAGACGACACAGATCCTCGACCGCCTGACTGCCGGCTGAGGATCCCCGCTCACGAGCGATAGACTGCTCCAGATAGACGACGGCAGCTTTAATACTCATCCCGCTCAGATCTCTGATCCTGTGTCCCTGCTCATCCAATCCGAACGGACGGAATTCCATCACCTCCCGCTCAAGAATCGTGCGGTCCTTCGGCAAGAGTTGGATTTCCTCGTGAAGACGATTCACACTCTCTCCCTTATGCCGATCTTCATGTGTGACTCGTCACGATAGAGGAAGTGGGGTGGGCGCTGGAAGGATACCACGTATCAAGCCTATCCGAACTGGTTTCGGTAGGACACCGTACAAAATCACGCGGGAGAAAAGAGGGCCGGCCGTGCTCGGCGACGTGCACTACTGCTTGATCGATCGCTTGAGCTTCTTCTCGACGCTCGCCACTTTACTCTGCAAACGCCCGGCGTGGCCTTTCCGATAGTCGACTTTGATCGTGCAAGAAATGCGGCCGCAATCTTTCTTCATCCGGTCATAGCACTGTTTGACGACGGCAAAGACCTCATCCCACTCCCCTTCTAGCACCGTCCCCATCGGATTCAACCGGTAGTCCACTCCACTCGTATCGATGATGTCGAGCGAGCGGGCCACATACTTGCCCACGCTCTCTCCCTTGCCGAACGGCGACATACTGAATTCCAATAACACCATAGCGCTCCCCTCTCTGCTTTTCGTCTAACGTGTTACGTCTTTACCCTTACGCCTGGCCCGCGACGCCTGGAGACACCGTCAGCTTCGCTCGTTCATCCAGCCAGACCTTTGGATACTGGACTTTTCCCAATAAACGAAATCCATCCAGCGCCTCACGCAGCACGGCCCGACGCTTTTCAAAGTCCGGCTCAGTCGCTTTGGTCTGCGCACGAAGATCTCCCAGCCACTCCACAAACGCGGCAAATTCTTCACCGAAAATCTTCTCCATGTCTTCCTTCATAAAGCCTGACAACGCTGGAGCGACCCCACTCGTGCTGATGGCTACACGCAGATGCCCGCTGGCGACGACCGCAGGCATCGTCGCTGTGGAGAATTCCGGCTGATCGACCGACCAGACTACGCACTTCTTCTCACGCGCCTTCTCGAACAGCGATCGGGAAAAATCACGGTCCCCCCGAACCATGTTGAGCACCAAAATCGCATGTTCCAAATCGGCCTCGCGAAAATGTCGCCCGCGGTGCACGACTTTCCCTGACGCGGCCATGTCTTTTAGTAAGTCGTGTAACGTCGGCGCCACCACGGTCACTTTCGCCCCGGCCTCCAACAACCGCTGGGTCTTTTCCGCGGCCTCCTCGTCTCCCCCGAGCACAAGCACCGGGTACCCTTTCACATCGAGTGACATAGGAAATCCAGAATTTGCAGCCATGAAGGTTCCTCCCTATTCAAGAGCGGGGCGTATCATACAACACCCTGTTTTCTGGCGTAAACCACTCCCTCTCCTATTTCTGCCAATTTCAGATATGACACACATTCAGATTTGTCCGTCGTTCGTCTTTCATCCGAAGAACATAGCAGATGGCCTATCGTCAATGTGACGCCATGTTGAATGATACATAATGACTATTTACTTGAGAAGAAGGGGCAGGCAGTGAGGGGCTACGAGAATATGAGCGAACATCACACAATCACAGTTAGCTGTCGGCAGGATCGGCATCCAACTCCATATTCCAATAGAAATAGTCACGCCAGCTATCCGGCGTGTTCCGAATTCCGATAGTAATCGTCGCAATCGGATTCCAGCGCGGCTTCACCGGCTTTTTCATCAGCTTCATGCCGGCTTCTTCGGGTGTGCGACCGCTTTTCTTGTTGTTACAGCGCCAACAGGCCGTCACGATATTTTCCCACGTCTTTCGCCCACCCTTGGCGATGGGAACGACATGATCGAATGTCAACTCTTCTGTCCTGAACTTGTGGCGACAGTACTGGCACGCATAGCCATCTCTCGTGAAAATATTGATGCGAGAGAACTTCACCGCACGGTGAACATCCTTGAGCCGAACCAGCTTCAGGAGGCGCATGACAGAGGGAAGCTTTATGGAAATCGACACGGCATGGATCTCTCGGTCGTAGACCTCGAGGACTTCAACTTTTCCCTGCCACAGGAGCGCGATCGCCTTTTGCCAATTGACGACCCGCAGGGGTTCGTACGTCGCGTTGAGCAGAAGGGTCATTTCCATGCTGCATCCTCATCCCAACCAGGCTTCTTGTATAAGAGAACCCAGTGTAGTATTGGAAGGCGTACCTAGTTCTATGCCATAAGCCTTGGTTGAAATCAAGTTGCTAACGGGTCTATGGAATACCCCTGTTCCATCCACCGCTCAGCCAAGGACAAGGATCAGCGCTATGTCTGAGTTTGTGACCGTCGCAAAGGTAGAAGATATTCCTCCGGGGACCGGGCACACCGTCGAAGTCCACGGGGTCTGGATTGCCCTCTTTAATGTCAACGGGTCCTTCTATGCCATCGACAACACCTGCCCTCATGCGGGGGGACCGCTCGGAGAAGGCCATCTCGATGGCTGCATTGTCGAGTGTCCATGGCACGGATGGCGATTCAACGTGCAGACCGGCGAACGACCTGAGAATCCAGCTATCACCGTCGCCTGCTGTCTCGTCAGAATCGATGGAAATCAGGTTCAAGTGGCCCTACCGGAGAACTTCACGTAGCCCGTATTTTTCGTCACACGGCATTCTCCAAACGGGAAAGATCCTCGAACAGGATGCTCAAAAAGACATCCAACTAGGCCGCAGGCGAGTCAAAACCGGAGGCGTAGCGTTTTTCACCGTCCACCCCAAGCTTCCATGACAGCTTATTCTCCGAGTGGGGTACGTTGAGGATTTTGATGAGACGAGAACGACGCGTGGGAGATGGCGCGGCCCTGGGTGAAGAGTCAGTCTCGGCAGACTCAGGGTGGGAGGGTGGAATAACCGCTGGGGTGGGTGAGGAAAGAAGGTCTTTTTCAGCTTCCTGTTAAGGTGCAGCATCCGGTTCTTTGGGAGTAATTCCATCAGCAGGAAGCGACGCAGCATTGACCTTCTTCAATGCGAGATCGGCATGCCAAATGAACTCCCGCTCGAACCATTGGCCCGTCGACCCCTGATCTCGCATCCACACGCGTATCTCATACCGGTCCCCCTCCACTTGCTTCACCCGCCACTCTCCCAACCGAGCGACCTGATTACGATCAGTCATTGAACGCACATGCTCAGTCATCGCCTGAAGAATAGTGGGGTAACCCTGAGCCCGATGGTTTTGGACCAGTGTGAGAGCCTCAGCCGCCCGACTGTCGGCTATGGGATTGAGCGAAGGGGGTCTCATCCAGAGGTAATAGCACGCACCCAACACGAGCACGGCCACCACGACATAGTGAATGATCTTCACAATCAGGACGAGAACTGTGGCGCACTGGCAGAGAAATAATTTTCCGGCATGGACATCCTAAGGACAAAGCTTCGATGGACAAGGCGAACCCACACATGGTCGCGTTGCATCTTAGGAAGAGAATCGGCGCGATGTCAATCCAACGTCAGTGAGCCCGACTAATCGCGCGAAGCGCAGCTTGTGCGTGTGAAAGGCGTTATGTTACAAACAAGAGCTTGATCGGTAAATAGGGTATCTTGGGTACAATTCATCAATGAAGTTCTTCCTCTACGGGGACCATCTCAACCCGACACAGCTGAAACGTCGCGCTCCGGAACATCAGTTTCTAATGCTGGCCACTCTTCCCGAACACACCATTAAATTCTGTCGATGGTCCTCGCAATGGCGATGCGGCCTCGCCAGCGTCACCCCGTCACCAGGCGAACAGGTCTGGGGAGCGATCTTCGACGTCACCGACGAAGACCTCAAGCTGATGGACGGTTTCGAAGAGGACGTCCCTCCAAACACATTCCGCCAGGTCCAAGTCAGCGTGCTGACGGAAGCCGGAGAGAAAATACTCGTCACCACCTATGCCGCCAATCCCATCGGCAAGTTCAAACCCAAAGCACATTATCTCGATTGGGTGATGAAAGGCCTCAAGCATTGGAAGCTGCCCGAGGAGGCCATCGAAACATGGAAGTCGTATGCGCCGCAGTGAAACAACCGTCAGCTGATCGCTTCATCGACCCTATCATCGATCATAGAAGGAGAACTCATGCCGAAGCCCAAATACCACATCGTCGTCTGCACCAATGCCCGTCCCCCGGGCCATCCAAAGCCCTCCTGCGGCAGCGCCGGATCAGCCTCTCTTCTCATGGCCTTTAATATGGGCCTCATGCAGAAGGGTGTGACGCCAGGTGAAGTCCTTGTCAGCGGGTCTTCCTGCCTTGGCCCTTGCGAGCAGGGACCAACCGTGGTTGTCTATCCGGACGCCACCTGGTACTCCAAAGTGACGGAAGCGGACGTGGCGACAATCTTGGACGAACACATCAAGGGCGGCAAGCCGGCAGCCAAGCTGAACCCTGACTCGGTCTGGAAGTAGCCCTTAAAAACTCAACGCGAGGATGATCAAAAAGGTCGTCCAGCAAAGCCGCAGCGAGCGAAGGGCCTCAACGTACTCCCTGGAGTACGTTGAGGGTCTGAGCGATGCGAGAACGCAGCATGGAGAAGAGCGCGTCTCGGCGCGCCAGGGTTGGGCGGGTGAGAAAAGCGCCTTTTTCAGCATCCTGTAAAAAGTATGGGAAGCCACACCGCTGACGAACACAAATCCCACGTACCCAAGTCAATTGGGTGCATGGTGATTACCTGTAGCGACACGCGGACCCCCGACACCGATACGAGCGGCCAACTCATCCATACACTCCTCAAGGGGCAGGGACACACCGTCGTTGCCTACCATGTGGTGAAAGATGAACCGGCCCAGATCAAAGGCCGGATTGCCGAAGGCCTGATGGACGAAGCAGTCCACGCCATCATCATCAATGGCGGCACCGGCATCTCAAAACGGGATTCAACCTTTGAAGCCGTCGACGCCATGCTGGAAAAGCGGCTGGTGGGATTCGGCGAGATCTTCCGCTACTTGACCTATCAGGACATCGGCTCACCCGCGATCATGAGCCGCGCCACTGCCGGCATCATCAAAGGCCGTGTCCTCTTCTCAACCCCAGGCTCAGAAAACGCCGTCAGGCTAGCGATGGAAAAACTCATCCTCCCCGAACTCGGCCACCTCGTAAAAGAACTCACCAAGTAGGCGTAAAAGGTGAAAAAGTAAGGAGCTAGCTTAGACCCGGTTCGGGTGTTTTCAAAATGCGCTTGATGAGAAGTGGCGGTCGGACGCTGCAAGACCTTCCACTAGCAATCGGTTGAACCAGTTCCTTTAACTGCACCATCACAAGCGCGGCTAGCTCTATTCTCGTAAATCTCCCTTTGTTGTCACCGTTAAACCAGTTCGGTTACAGATTTCCTTTCTGCCGGAAAGCCTGCCAATGAGGATGCGTCTCCTGCCCCTGAGTGAAGTACCTAGTTAGACAGAACTTGAGTCCTTGGCATTATGCATCGAGGCTATCTAAAGGTACTCGAAATAGTCAGGTGTGTGCTGTAATTGACTGAAATGGATCATGTCTGGTAAGGAGGTGTCAATTATGAAGATCATTGGAGCCACTGTGAAACAATTCAAGTTGGATGGAGTCAAGGATGCTTTGGCGGAAATAGGTGTGCCGGGCATGATGGTCACGGAAGTGAAAGGATTCTGATGCCAAAAATGGAATATAGAAACCTACCGAGGCACCGAGTATACGACGACGTTCTTTTTTAAGGGACAGAGCCTTTCGCCAGCTTGTCCATCAATGCATCGACGCCAGATCTGCGGCCGACAGGAGCAAGACCGGTGAATATGCTGAAATCCATTGTCACCGCAATAGACTTTCTGGACGAGGCCCAACACGCGGCAGATCGTGCAGCCATCGTCGCGAAAGAACATCAAGCGCACCTGAGCCTCGTGTATGTCATCAGCCATTCATCATTGAAGGAGCTGCAGAGGCTCTTC
>JBBRRN010000022.1:0-15643 GCA_038200685.1 Nitrospirales bacterium | reverse complement strand
GGATACAACCTTCGAAGTAGGAAGTCTTTTCGAATTCTTTCGGTTGAACTTTCTCTGCGGCAAGCAACGCTTCGTAAAATGCATTGTAGGCCGCCTCGTCCATGGGGCAGTTGAGATAATCGTCCCCACCCTTACCGTAACGGGACGCAAGAAATGCGACATCCATATTGATGGAATCGGCATCGACGATCGGAGAGATCGCATCATAAAAATACAAATGTTTACTGTGGGTCAGTTGCGCAATCGCCTGAGACAGTATGTTGGAGGTCAGCGGGCCGGTTGCCACAATGCAGAGACAGTTGGTTGGGATCTCGGTGATTTCTTCATGGAGAATGCGAATGTTCGGGTGACTTTCCAGGGTTTGGGTAATCTTGAGCGAAAACTGCTCGCGATCGACGGCCAAGGCTGACCCTGCCGGTACCCGCACCTCATCCGCCACTCGAATAATGAGCGAGTTGAGGCGGCGCATCTCCTCTTTCAGGATACCGGGGGCATTCAAGAGATCCGCTGAACCAAGCGAATTCGAGCAGACCAGCTCGGCCAGACCACCGGTCTTATGCGCTTGCGTCATCTCTTTTGGGCGCATTTCATAGAGCGTGACTTTCGCACCATGATTGGCCGCTTGCCACGCCGCTTCAGACCCGGCCAGCCCCCCTCCGATAATGACAATGTCGTCGCGCATACGAGTGAGGCTCCGAGAAAAGAGATGAAGAGCGGTGGCATTGTAGGAACTGCGTTTTGGCGATGTCAAGGCAACTTCGCTCCGCATAACGCAGTGTCACGGTTGATCCGATTTACAACCCCATGCTAGACTTTGCCTACCGCAGGCGATTAGCTCAGGGGTAGAGCGCTTCCTTCACACGGAAGAGGCCACTGGTTCGATACCAGTATCGCCTACCATTTCTCCCCTCCCTTTGTAGATCCATACGACTGGCCTAAACCTACAGCATTCTTACTATTATCTGAACCGTCCTATTTCTGGACAGAATCCTGAAGGTCGGCTACACTTCAATCTGTTGAGAGACCGTCGACTTTGAACCGTACAAGACAAGTGAGGTCATCTATGCGGACTACAGCTCTTGCAGTGGGAATGCTCCTGCTCGCCACCACAGTCGGTTGTGCCGGGAACCAGCAGCAGGCGTCGGTCGATGCAGATGGAAGCTATGCTCCCCCGGCCAGCATCTACAGTGTGATGGACTCCACATCCTTGGTCTATACTGATGTGGCAGCCGGAGCAGCATCTAGTGATAACCCCTGGCGCTGGGCCGGTTTTCTCTTGCACCCGTTCGGGGTCGCGATGGATTACGCTGTGAACCGACCGATGTACGCGCTCCCCAGCAAAAACCCGTACCTCTTCGGATACACATCGGCAGATTCGATGCTGGACAGCCAACGGCGATAATTCGTCGCGCACATCGTGTTAGACTGAACGCCCGCTTTCCTCACGAGAGCGGGCGTTGCCGTATCATCCCGTTGGCAAATTCTTTTCCATCTCGTGTATGCTCATTTCGTGAATTTGAATTCACGTGATACACATACGTTTCGCGCCGTGCTCCTTCGACTGTGGGTGGTCTGCGGGCTGGGATTCGGTCTCTTACTGAATGCCTGCGACACTCCGGCTCGAAAACCGATCCTCCCGCCGTCTGAAAGCGATCTGGTTCTCCTGAAGTCCACAGCCCTTTGTACTTCGAAAGCCAGCTTCCTCAACACACATTCTCTCTCTACCCTCACACCACAAGACTGGGGCACCGGACAAGAGTTAGTGCTCCCTGCCGACAGAAGCCCATCACATGGTGACGAGTCCTACTTTTTCGATGAAGACGGCGTGCTGGTTGGAATCGTCTTTACCTTTCCGTCCGGGCTTGACTTGAATTCCTACCCAGTCCTCAGCCACACCTTAACGCAACTGAAGCCGACATTGGAATTCTATCTCAATGTGGCGAATCTGTCATCGAAGACGAGCATGGATTCCAGTGCCCTCTATGAAACCGGCGATGAGAAAACGACGACACAGTACTTGATCCTGGGCCCACGCGAGCAGCCGGCCTTGCTCCAAGCTTCTCTGACGATCGACCCCTATGTACGGCTGTTCTCACCCTATAGACGAGAATTTTTAGAACGATTGCGGTACCCAAGAGGCCAAAAACCCGGACAACAGCTCGACAGTCAAGGCGCCGAGGACAAGGAGCCCTTCCCTTCACTCCAGCAATTCGCGCGCGGCCAAACCGCGCAACTCTCCTACTGCGGAACCCAGAGCTACGATACCGCTGCTGCCGCCTATCAGAAAGCCATCGCAAGCGGCTTTTCGAATAACGTGTGGCTGGCAGAAGCCCACCACAAACTGGGCCTCGCATGGGTAGGGAAGGGACAACACGAGAAGGCCAAGACGGAGATGCTGCAGTCGTTGGCCATCAGACCCAACACTCCGGAAATTCTGAATAACCTCGGTACGGTGTACAGCAAATTGGGAGACAAGACGAACGCGCTCGCCTCATTCGAAAAAGCCGTGACACTCCGCCCCAACTATGCCATTGCCCGCTATAACTTAGCTGAAGCCTACGAGCCCACAAACCCCAAGCGGGCCCTCTCGGAATACGAGACCTATCTCGCGCTGGCCGACGGTATCTCTGATGAAGCCAATCGAATCGCTCACGTTCAACAACGCGTCAAGGTGTTACAACACTAGCAGGATGCTCTAAAGTCCTCCCGCGGCGCTCTCGCCTCGCTCAGAGGCTCAACGCACTGAAACATACGCCTCGCCTCTTCACTCGTTGCGGCCTTATTGGGGAGAAGGCGCGTCTCGGCGCGCCAGGGTTGGCGGGTGAGAAGCCTGGAATTTTTGAGCATCCTGCTTGGTGTTGTCCTGTTATTCTAGACGTGCGAACCAGTGAAGTTTTGGCGTGCCCACATAGTTTTTCATCAGCCCGATAGTCATTCACGAAAAGGCTGGCGGTATTTCGCACTGGTTCGAGGTGGAACAGCACAGCACGTTCAACGCCGAATCTTCTCTTCCTGCTCTTCGAGTGTCTTGCAGTTGATGCAGAGGGTGGTAACTGGGCGGGCTTTCAGTCTCGGATAGGGAATCTCTTCTTCACAGCGCTCACAAATGCCATAGATGTTCTGGTCCATTCGCTCAAGCGCCTCGTCGATCTTCTTGACCAACCGTTGCTCGCGCTCACGGATCCGCATCGAAAAATTCTGCTCGGCCTCCGCAGACGCCTGATCGCTGACGTCCGGGAACGCCTCCTGACCCTTTGGATTAGCGAGGCCTTCACCCGCCTCCTCCAACATGGCCTTGCGTTGCCGCTCAAGGTTACGACGAATAGCCGCGTATTTTTTCCCCTGGGACGATGCCCTGGTTTTGCGCTTGGGCGTGACAGATTTCGCCAACGACGGAGTAGGCGAAATACGCTTGGGAGAAGAACCTGCCTTCATGTTGCAACCTGCTTGAGGGGATATTCGTCTGAACCGAGCAAAACTATAGCAGGGGCCTGGAGAGAGGGTCAATGGTCAGCATGGGTCCATCAACCTCGCCCAGTCAGCCTGCGATAGTAGTCTGGGGAAAACTCCTTGCAGGATGTTCAAAAAGTCCAGGCTTCTCACCCGCCAACCCTGGCACGCCGAGACGCGCCTTGCCCCAAACAAGGCCGCAACGAGCAAAGAGGCGAGGCGTACGCTTCGGCATGTTGAAATTCTGAGCGAAGCGAAAACCAAGCTGGTGGGCTTTTTCAGCATCCTGCTAGAGATCTCGACGGCCCTCGATCGACTTCAGTAACGTCACGTCGTCGGCATACTCGATATCCATCCCGACCGGAATGCCATAGGCAATACGCGAGACCCGGGTTCCGAGAGGTTTCAGTTGATTCATGAGATAGATGGCGGTCGCTTCGCCTTCAATCGTCGGACTCGTTGCGAGGATTACTTCCTGGACTCCCCCAAGCTTCACCCGATCGACCAACTCTTCGGCCCTGATATCGGACGGTCCGACGCCGTCCAACGGAGATAAGGCGCCAAGTAGCACATGATACAAACCACGGTAGGCTCCTGCCCGCTCGATAGCATACGTCGTACTCGGTTCTTCCACGACCAGAATTTTCGTCTGATCCCGCTTCGAATCGAGACAAAACTCACAAAGCTCTCTCTCTGCGATGTTCCGGCACTGTCGGCAAAATGAGAGCCCATCCTTGACGGCGCGAATCGCCTCAGCCAGGCGGAGCGCGTCTTCGCGGTCGGCTTTCAACACATGAAACGCCAATCGCTGCGCCGTTTTTTGACCGATACCTGGAAGACGGACTAACTCGCGCACCAACCGTACGAGTAGTCCTTGTTGATCAACTGCCATAACGTGCTAGCCCGCTAGCAGGATGCTGAAAAAGCCCACCAGCGTCGTTCTCGCATCGGTCAGACCCTCCAACGTACCCCGAGGGTACGCGTCGGCCCTTCACTCGCTGCGGCCTTGCTGGACAGCCTTTTTGAGCACCCTGCAATAACGTTATCCTCGTATCCCTGTGGAACAGACCGTGGCTCACAACAACATAATTCTTCCGCACCCTGCTAGAGCATTCCGGGGACGTTCATACCGCCTGTAACCGATTTCATCGCACCCGCCATCATCTCACGAGCCTTCCTGAGCGCATCGTTCGACGCGGCCATGACCAAATCTTGAACCATCTCCACATCGCCACTTTTCACCACTTCGGGATCAATGACGATACCGACGAGTTCCATGGCCCCATTGGCGGTGACCGTCACACTGCCACCGCCGGCCGTCCCCGTCACGGTCATCGACGACGTCTGTTCCTGCACCTTCGCCATTTGGGCCTGCATCGCCTGCGCTTGCTTCAACAGATTGCCCATATTGCCCATCGGGTTCTTCATTCCTCAACCTCCTTCTGGCTCGATACCGGTCTCACCTCGGCAAGCTCTGCGCCGAATATCTCCAGCGCCTGCTTGACGACCGGATGGGCCCGCGCTCGCTCGAAAAGGACCAATCGTTGTTCTTTTTCCTTCGCCGCCCTGACCTGCGCCATCGTCGGCCCTGAAGGGTCAGACTCCGTCAATTCGACAACCCGCAGACGAACCGTCTGGCCGCTCAATCGTTCACAGATCGACGTGAGCACCGCCATATTATCAGGCTTCTCGATCATCCCTCGAGCCGCCATCTCCTGCTTGCCGAACCCAATTGTCGCCACATGGCCCTCCACACCCACAAACCGGCCCCTCTCTAGAAAAGCGGCAATCCGGGAAGACGTATTCCCCACTTCCTCTTGGACCTGCTCCCAATTGAGCGTGATCGTAACACGCTCATTATCAACGGTGGACAAAGCCACAGGCGTCGAAGCCTTCACCTCGATGGCACTGACAGTCGAAGGATTCGTCGAGGGCGAGAGACCTCGTGGAGACGCCGCACGCTCGACAGCAGAAGACCGAGACGTCACCGGAGCGATCGATGTAGGAGTCGTCGCCTGCAGAGGCCTCGGTAACGGTGAGGGGCCTGCATTTTCTGAGCGACCGGCTGAAGCTGGCTTCTCTAAGGGCACTGGAGCCGATTGAGAGGTGCGTGCCATCTGAGCTGGCGGCGTCACTTGTTGAGCCGGTTTCCCATCCGACCGACGCAGTAACCGGGTTGCGTGCACGGCCGCTGTTTCAAGCACAAACCGGGGATGCGCGCTCAGCCTCAGCGAGTCCTCCGCTTGCGTGAAGATTGCCAATAATTCCTGTAGGAGTTCGGGTGAAAATGAGCGCGCGTCCGCGGCCATCTGCGTGAGATCTTCCGCAGATGCCTCAATCAACCCCTGCCATTCTTGAGATGAGGGCACGACCGACACCACCAGCATGTTGCGTAGATACTCGACGACCTCCGCACAATAGGCACGCAGATCATGTCCTTGGTCCAACAGTTGCGCCAGTACACGCAATGCCGCGGCACTCTCCTGAGCCGTGATCGCCTGAATCACAGCTCGAACAAGCTCTTGTGGAACCGCTCCCAGCAGGGCTTCCAAATCCGCATGCACAATGGTCTTGCCACCGAACGCCACGGCTTGATCGAGCAGGCTCAACCCATCGCGCATGCTGCCTTCGCTGGCCCTGGCCAGCGCCATCAAGCTCCGTTCCTCGATGACGATCTGATCCTGTTCGGCCACATGGCGCAACCGCTCGACGATCTCGGATCGCGCAATCCGGCGGAAGTTGTAATGCTGGCAGCGGGAGAGAATCGTGGCCGGAATTTTGTGAATTTCGGTGGTGGCAAAGATAAACACGACATGCGGCGGCGGCTCTTCCAGCGTCTTCAGCAGCGCGTTGAACGCTGAGTTCGACAACATGTGAACTTCATCGATAATGTAGACCCTGTACTTCCCACGAAACGCGGCGAACTTGACGTTCTCGCGGATCTCGCGCACATCGTCTACGCTCGTATTGGACGCCCCATCGATCTCCATGACATCGACGGAGGTCCCCTGCGCTATTTCGAGGCAATTCGAACACACGCCGCACGGCGTACCGGTCGATCCACGTTCGCAGTTGAGTGCCTTGGCGAGAATTCTCGCGACGGTGGTTTTCCCCACGCCACGGGTCCCTGAGAAGAGATAGGCTTGGGCAATTCGTTTCGTCGTAATGGAATTGATCAGCGTCTGAACAACATGGGGCTGTCCGATCACATCATCGAACGTCCCAGGACGATATTTTCTGGCAGAGACTTGGTAATCCACCGTCGCTACGCTCCGGGCTCTGACTGCTGACTCTGGATTCTGAGTGTTGGGTTGTGGTGCTCAGTCAAAAAGAGATCAGTTTCCGTTCAACTCAGCACTCATACCTCAACACTCCCCGCTTCGAGGGAAAGCGGGGCCAGGTGATCCTGCGGCACACAGAACTGACCGCTTACCGTTGCTTCCTTCCGGACCTGGCGGGATTCACAGGGTTCTATTGCACAGGGCCCAGCCCCTTACCTCGAAATTACAAGTAAAAGGGAAAAGTGTGGAGTCCCACCCTCAAGGCCTTCATTCTCTCCCACACTCTTGCCCCTTACGCTTCACGCCTCACATTTCACGTCTTCAGTTGGCGGAGAGGGTGGGATTCGAACCCACGGTCCCATTGCTGGGACGCATGCTTTCCAAGCATGTCGATTCGACCACTCTCGCACCTCTCCACTCCAATTTTCGCGAGGCGGCATCTTAGCATGTGGTCAGATGACCAGCAAGTTGATCGCCGGTGATCATCGCCATGACAGTGAACCTCCTGTGCCCCTTTCCCATTACAACGAACTCAAGAGAAGATATGGTGATGAGATTTTCATCGAACTGAGTATCTTGGTCGTCCTTCCGATAACAGCCACCATGCTCTTCACATCCACGTTCTCTCCGAACTCGAACTCGTTCTGACTCTTTCACCATCTTCTTCCTGAGGCGGAATAGCCCGCTCACCAGCAAATCAGCCACACAGATGCAAAGCATTGTCTGCATCTCACATATCTGCCAAACTCTTGTCTTGTCAGTATCTTCGATAAAATTGGCCCATTCATGTCAACGGCATCAACTTTGCTTTAGTCGTGTCAAGCTGAAACGACGCCACTACGAGAAATGAGGTGTCCAGCATTTCTTGCATCAGTGCGTTCACTTAACAGGGAGGAAAGGCAATATGAAAAACAGCTCTCGTACATCCATCGTGATAGTTACGGCTTTCTTATTGGGATTTGGGCTAGGAGGCTTGTCGCTGCACTATGCCTCCGCCCAAGGGATGTTTGGGCTCTCGACATCGGTGAGCCAGCTCGGGAGTGCGTTGATGGAAATGCAAAAGAATGTCGACGACCTTCAGAAGAATATGGGGACAATCAAACAGGTCAAGGATCAACTGACCAGCCTGTCACCACAAGGTGGTGGAATCCCAGGAGGAGACAAGCTGAAAAAAGGCAGTGATTCATTGAAAGACATGGTGCCGAAGTTTTGAGTCGCGTGTATACGGGTCCATCCTGGAGAGACCAATAAATGAGCCAGGTGTTCACCATGAGGTGATCCATATTCTCAACAAGGAAGAACTGAAGCAACCTAGTCGTTCTTTGGAACGACGTCAGAAGTTAGAACAAGTCGTCAGGCAGCGCGCCGGCTATGAAGACATGGCCAAACGGTTTCTGGGCACGCCATGGATGGAGCTGACTGACACCGAACGGCGGGAATTTGTCGGCCTATTCGTTCAGTTACTCTGCGACATGGTTGCCGGTCGGATTGATGATTATGCCGACGAACAAGTGCTTTACCTCACTGAACAATTGGAAAAGAACTTTGCCGAAGTGAGAACGAGGCTGTCGGATCAGAAGATGGAGACCCTCCTAGATTTTTGGTTGGCGGAGAAGTCCGGCCATTGGTATGTGTACGATGGGGTCATCGACGGCGCGAGCATCGTCGACAAATACCATGCGCAGTTCACCAGCATATTACGGCATCATTCCTACCAGGATTCGGTGAACAAGATGAAAGAGAAACATTTGTAGTGAGCGCGTTTGAACCGACCACAGCCCAGTCTCTATGTAGGCATAACAGCGAATGGCGTGCTGCTGACCAGCCGGAATGTCATACAATCTCGGTCCGGCAAGCAGTGCTCCGCAAGCGATGCTCGCATCGCATACATAAGCAGATACCTCGTGTTCATGCTTGCCGCCGCATAATGAACTGAACTATAAGAACGTACGTGTATCACTGAACGCTCCATGGCTCTCAACGTTTCCTCAAGACTCTTGGGGGGGGTGAAATCATGGCATTCACTCATCTGGCAGGGAGGTTTGATGAAGAAGGTTCTCTGTGGGTTTGCACTCGCACTGGTTGGGTGTGTGATGGGAGGGGGATTGTCCACCGAAGTCAATGCTCAAGTTGCCCTTCCAACTACACCTGCTGCACCGGCTACCCTTGATGTCGTGACGTTGAAAAATGGCAGCGTCATTTACGGAGAAGTCATCGAAATGGCTGGCGGGGTATTGCAAATCAAGACGCCTGCCAGCCCCGACAATTTGCTGAAAGTAAACTGGAGCGACGTGTCTAAACTGTCTGTCAATCATCCCATCCCCTTTCACCTGAAGGAAGGGTCTGTGATTATGGGGACCGCCACGGCCGGACCAAATGGGACGTTGAATGTGCAGGCGGAACCCTTGAAAGGCACGCTGGAGGTCCCGATGGACTCCGTCGCCTCCATGAATCCCGTCGTTCAACCCCCCGTCATCTATTCAGGCAATGTAAACGGTGCCTACTCCCAAACAACCGGAAACAGCCATTCGCGCAATGCCAGCTTGCTTGGAGATCTCGTGGCGCGGAGCGAACAGCTCCGGCTCTCAATCAACGGCCGCTACGTTTACGGTGACAACGCCGACACCCTTATCGCTCGAAACGCGCGTGGGACGATCAAGCTCGACTTTTTTCTTACCAAACGGTTCTACTGGTTCGCCTCCTCCTACTTCGAAAACGATCGTTTTCAAGACCTGAAGATGCGAACCGCACTCGCAAGTGGTCCCGGCTATCAATTCATCGAACGGGGAGACTTCTCCGGCATCCTCAAAGACATGACGTTCTACACCGAAGCCGGAGTCGCATACTTCAATGAAGACTTCCGCACGGCAGACGACAAGTCGAGTGTTCGCGCACGCGTGTCCGTGAAGTGGAACTGGCCACTCTTCGACGAGCGCATGACGCTGTACCATTACAACGAAATTTTTCCTTCTATTCAGAATTCATCGGACGTCTTCCTCACGATGGATAACGGTGTGCGATTCAAGATTTTGAACGGATTCGTAAGCGGCTTTCAAGTGACCACACGTTTTAACAACAAGCCGGCTGTCGGTACCGGCGACACTGACAATCTGATTCTCTGGACCCTTGGGTATAGCTTCGATACAACCAGAAAACGCGCCTAGATAGTCGCCAATGCACTACACCCACTATCCTCATGAGGAGGAACCATGCTGAAAGAATTCAAAGAGTTTGCCATGAAAGGCAACGTGCTCGACATGGCGATCGGTGTCATTATGGGCGGAGCATTCGGGAAAATCGTCTCCTCGCTGGTCAGCGACGTACTGATGCCGCCAATCGGCCTGCTCTTGGGAGGCGTCGATTTCACGGACCTGTTTATCAATCTCTCTGGCACCGCTCAGCCATCGCTTGTAGCCGCGAAGGCCGCGGGAGCCCCGACGCTCAACTACGGGGTGTTTTTGCAAACCATCTTCGATTTCATCATCATCGCGTTTGTGATCTTCATGTTTGTCAAGCAGATGAACCGGTTCAAGAGAGAAGCGCCTGCGGCGCCTCCTCCGCCACCGCCAGGGCCGACAAACGAAGAAAAATTATTGATGGAGATCCGCGACGCGCTGAAAAACCGCCACTAGCAGTTTGCGGCAAAACGCAGTCCTTCCGCGATACGGTGCGGAGATATATACTACAAACGATTGTAGTAGCTACATAGTCAGCAGGGTGCTCAAAAAGGCCGTCCAGCAAGGCCGCAGCGAGTGAAGACCGGAGGAGGTACCCACCGCACTTCGTGGAGCCGTTCGCCCGTACAATGGATCTTGGCGAACGGAAAAGCCCCTCCAGAGATTCCGATCTCCGAGAATCTCTTCGGTACGTTGAGGATCTGAACGATGCGAGAACGAAGCTGGCGGACTTTTTCAGCACCCTGCTAGGAGCCACGAGATTTCCCACGATGCGGGAGTGGGAAAAACTCACACGATCGATAACCCGTGCGATCCAAAGGAGGGAATCATCATGCAGGCATACAAAACCGCCATCCTCGCCACAAGCTTGGTTGCTCTGGCAGGCTGTGCGAGCTGGGATAAGAGCCCCGTGTGTCCTAAGACTCACGGATGGCAAGCTTGGTCTGACACTCGTTGCAATCCCCCCGAAGCACCGAGGGATTTGGCCGCCGAGCTGGCCGAAACACAGCAACAGAATGACGCCCTCAGCCGCCGCGTGAGCGATCTGGAACGACAGATTGCAGATCGCGATCGGGAGATTGCGGCTCTCCGTTCCAGTGCCGGCGATTCTGCCAAGCTCGCGAACCAGCTCTCCTCAGCTCAGAGTGACCTTGACCAATCACAACAACGAACCCGCAATTTGGAGCAAGAGCTCGCAGCATCACAGGCATTGGTCGCCAGCCTTCAGGCTGGAGCAGGCGATAAAGATAAGCTTGCAGCAGACCTTGCCGACGCCAGACAACGAATTGTCGAACTTGAGAGCCGGCTGGCTGACCGTGACAAGGAGCTCGCCGGTCTGCGCGGAGAGCTCTCCGCTGAAATGGCCAAACTGAAAGAAGCGCAGCGTGGATTAATCAAAGCACTTCGTCCTCAGATCGAGAAGGGCGACATCACCATTGACCTCAACAACGAACGGTTGTTGATTAACCTGGCCTCCAGCTATCTGTTCGCTTCCGGTCAAGATGATCTAAAGTCGGCGGGTGCCGATGCGCTGAAGCAAGTTGGGATGGTGTTGAAGGACTTCCCGGAATACAAGGTGGCGGTGGACGGTCACACCGACAATGTACCAATCAAAGGCGCACTGAAGAAGAAGTTCCCCACGAACAAGGAACTTTCTGAGTCCCGTGCAGCCAGCGCGGCAAAAGCACTGACCGAAGGTGGTCTTGGAGCCGTGATAACGCATGGTTATGCAGATACGAAGCCGGCTGAACCGAATGCAAGCGCTTCGGGCAGGGCAAAGAACCGCCGCGTCGAGGTTCGCGTCACGAAGTAATCATTGCCCCAAGAGGACAATGATGGGGCTTTCTCCGTATCGGAGAAGGCCCCGTCGCCTCATGAACTGCCTTCTACAACCTACAGATATGTGGTCAACCATTCCCGCAACGCGATCTCTGGTAACAGTAGCCTAAATATTACAGTGGCTGAGTCCTACTTTCTTGCCGTACACTTGTCCGACCAAGTCATCTTGGACATACTGGTGATCTGTGATCTCTCGTAAGACCTCAGCGGATATGGGAAGGCAGCCTTGATCCCTCCATTAGTTTTCTACAGCCGCCATTAGGCGCCACCGTTGTCACGAGAATTCCCAGGACGCGGGAATGGGAATTCTCACGGGATAGATGGCCCGCACGATCCAGAAAGGGGGATTATGAAGCAGGCATATAAAACCGCAATCCTCGCAGCAAGCGTGGTTGCTCTGGCAGGCTGCGCGAATTGGGATAAGAGCCCCATTTGTACGGACAAGCACGGATGGCTAGCTTGGTCTGACGTCCGGTGCAATGCCGACAATGCACCGAAGGCGGCGGAGGACAATGCTGCTCGTCTTGCGGCTCTCGAAAAAGAACGTCAACGTTTGGCCGACGAACTGGCTGCGGCACAGAGACAGAACGGCGCACTCAGCAGCCATGTAAGCGAGCTGGAAGGACAGTTGAGTCAGAGCAAGGGCAGTTTGTCCAAGGCCGAGAAGGACCTCCTCAAAGCGCTGCAACCTGAAATTTCCAAGGGGACGGTGTCGGTCAATCAATCTGGTGATGCGCTCACGATCAATCTGGCCTCCAGCCTGCTGTTTGATTCAGGGCAGGACCAGCTGAGGGCCGATGGAACCGATGCATTGAAGCGGGTGGGCCACGTTCTCAAAGACTTCCCGGACAAGCAGGTGCATGTGGCGGGATATACCGACAATGTGGCAATGGGGGGCACGTTACAAAAGAAGTACCCGTCTAATAAGGAACTCTCGGACGCTCGTGCCTATAGCGCCGCTCGAGCATTGCGGGACGGCGGCGTGAGCACCAATTTATCGGCCGCAGGTCACGGCGACAGTAACCCGGTTGCCAGCAACAACACGGAAGCAGGGCGTGCTAAGAACCGCCGCGTTGAGGTCATCGTCAAGTAACGGCAGAGGCAGGAGAGGGCAGACTAGATGGTCTCCTGTGCTCGCGTAACGCGTGGCCTCAGAAGGTTGAGAAGGGAGCGGCCAGGTGCCCTTCTTGCTCGCAGAACGCGCACGATAGGAATGTGCTCGTTCGATGCGCGCAGTAAAGGGCAGCCTCGGCCACTCCCTTTACGAGAAGTTTGGGGAAGTAGAGGGGCCTCGTTCGACGCGCGCAATCGAGGATCGACCAGGCTACCCTTGAAAATGAAGTAGAGGATTGGGATAACGCGCGCAGTGAGAGACCAATCTAGCCCGCCCTCAAGGGAGAAGGCTGATAGAAGAGCGATGTATATTCCGCTTTAAAAAGACTCCCGACCCCTTTCTTTCAGGCACCTTATTCCATGTGTCCGTTATTTCCGCAACCCTTCTCGCATTCTTTTGTCCACCTGCTTCGGAGCAACCGTGCCTGCAATCCTCGTAATGCTGTCTTCAAGATTGGTGACGATCTGATGCTGCCACAACCGGATAACTTTCCATCCATGGGATCGTAACTTTCTGAAGTTCCGGCGATCTCGGGCGCGGTTCGTCCTGAGTTTGTCACGCCAAAATGGCGAGAGTTTATGCTCCCAAGCCGGAAGTCGCCAACCGTGCCAGAAATCGCCGTCAATGAAGAGGGCAACTTTGCTTCCATAGAAAACGATGTCAGGGTTTCCCGGCAACGAACGAACATGTCGCCGGAACTTTAATCGCCGAGCTTTCAGTTCCTGCTGGACAATTCTCTCTAGTGAGCCATTTCTTAGCTTCACGCGCTTCATCGCCCGCGAGCGTTGCTCTGGAGTCATATGGTCAGGCATTGTAAATCTCTGCCGTAGAATCTGCCGAATCAAGGTGGCTTCAGTTCCTACTTTCCGGAAGACAGGAGCGTTTTTACCCGGCCTTTGATGTTCTCACGAACTGTCGTCAGTTTTATCTTAGCTTCATCGGTCAGCAATGCCGTGTGTGCAACCGCATCTCGAATCGGCTTGAATTCAGCAGCATCTCTGGCTAAGCCCGCTTCCTTGAGCTTATCCTTTGTTTTATCAACAAGGTTTGCCAAGTCGTCCATCGACAAATAACTTAAGTCTTCTCCGCCCCTGCGAATCGCAATGCTGATGTTGCCCTTATTCTTGCTGTCCCTTTCTTTGACCTTGAATTCGGCTACTCTCGTCTGCGCCTCAATGGACAATAAAATGTCTTTCTTTTTGATGTATTTGCGGACAAGATTCTCGGAGATGAAACACTCCGCATATGATTCAAAGTTATAGGCCGCGTCAGAACTCAGTTCGTTAACCCAGTCATCCACTTGGTCAGCCGTCTTCGAACCCTTCGGAGATTCGTAATCTTTCGTAACTGCGTTATACAGGCCTATAGAAGCCCTCTCTGTTTTTGAGATACTCTCGTTCTCCGGGTCACCTTCTTCCCGTTGTTTTCTCCGCCATTTGTCCCAAACGTCGACAATCTTTTGGAGAGTTTTTCGAAATCTCTCCAGGAACTTCTGGTATTTTGGGTCGTCAGCGACGATACCTTCACGACTGCTCGTAAATCGGTCTTCATCGTCGTCAAGCCCGTCGAAATGGATCTGCCCGTACAAGTAATTTTCGACTATTCTTGCCGTAGGGATGTGCTTCAAGATATCCCTTTCGCGCAAGCGACCGTTCACGAACAAATCAATTCCCACTCGTTCATCAGTGGTCATTATCTTTAGGTAACTCGGTTTCCCCACCGATGCAATAAATCCAGCAATGCCGGGGAAGGGCATGCACACGATCTCATGCTTTTCAGGTTCGTTAGAGAATGCCTTCTCCAGAGCTTCGACATAAGGGTCTTCATATTCACCAATCTTCCAGAGGAATTGCGTTTTCTCGGCAAGGCTGTTCAGGTGCTTATACGTAACTTGTTCGTCGTCCAAATAGATCCTGAAGGAATTGTCGAGGAGCGAAAAACGGAAGTAGAGCGCAATGATTTTACTCAAGAAATTGATGCTGCGCCTTACGCCGTCTTTTAGGTTTTCAAATCGAATAATCGTTCCATGGTGGTGTTTTTTCCTGTACTTGGCGAACGCTGCCATGTCTACTTGAGGTAAGACATATCCTTGTGGCGTCTGGTCGTCGGTTATCGCCTCATCTAGCTTAGGATTTTCGATTACGCCACCGATATAGTCGCCTTTCTTCGTTTTTGAAATTACGCTGATTCGTTCTGCGCAAGAGAGTAGCGCGAGCTTCCCTATACCCTTCCTACCAATAAACGGCCTGCCCTTCTTGGATAGTTTTTTTCCGCCTTTCCTTTTGGAATATCCAATCTTCAAAAATTTCTTTTGGAAGTCCTCGGCTGTCATGCCGATCCCGTCATCCTTAATCCACAAGCTATTTTTTCCCGGATCAAGGTAAATCCATACGTTGCGCGCATCAGCGTCCCAAGCATTGGAAATCGCTTCCCCAATAACGGTTGCAAAACTACGGTAGAGATGCCTGCCCAAGTGGTCCAGAACACTTAAGGAAATCTCAAATGTAAACGTCTTGCTATTCGCCATGCCGCCTCAAATGGAGCTTGATAGTCTTCCCGACGATCTCACCAAGTCTGACAGGCACAGCGTTGCCAATCATCCGACCGATGGTTTTAAAGCAGTATTCGTCGTCAGGTTTCACGAATTGGTAGGTGGGGGGAAAGGACTGGAGAATCGCGCCCTCGCGTAGAGAGAGTGCCCTATGCTGTTCAGGGTGGCCAAACCGTCCGTTGCCGAATCCGAAGAATTGCGTGGTGATTGTAGGTGACGGTTTTCCCCACTC
>JBBRRN010000021.1:0-15691 GCA_038200685.1 Nitrospirales bacterium | reverse complement strand
ACAGGATATCTTCGAGTACATTGAGGTGTTCTACAATCGGAGGCGGCGTCACTCCACGCTCGGCTATCACTCCCCGGCCGAGTACGAAGCGAGGACGGCAGTGGCTTAACCAGGTGTCCACGGAATTGGGGGAAGGTCAAACTTACCGAAGAACCTTCGTGTATCCAACCGATTCAGGACCTACGCTAACCGCCGGAGCAACGACATCGGCTTCCGTCTTGCCCTGGACATTCCGTAACCCTGTTCCAGTTGTTCGTGAGTGGCCGAGGTTGCCCTTCACTGCATGCATCGAACGAGCATACAGAAGGTCATCAGGCTCCATCCCTTTTCTTTTACCGACAGTGTAGACTCACCCCGCGGTCTTTTGCCCACGTATCAGAGGTGCCTCATGCGTGCGATTCAGCGTTTTGGTAAACAGCTTCAGCGACTGCGAACCAATCGGGGTCTGACCCAAGAGCAGCTGGCTGTAACGGCTGGCCTGTCGCGCGCGTTTCTGACGAGGTTGGAACTTGGGCAGCACGATCCCTCGTTGAGCACATTGGTGCGAGTGGCGAAGGCGCTGAGGGTGTCGGTGACGGAGCTGTTAGGAGAGAGTGCCAGTGCGAGCCAGTGGTGGCAGGTGGGGGAGGCTCGCTTTGCGACACGAGAGGATGCTGAGAATGACGCTCGCACCACGGGCGAGATGTTTATCGCTCAGTATCAGAATAAACCAGGAGGCCCGGTGCGCCGTCTCCTCCCTGTTCGCGGGACGAAATAGTCCGGGTTGCTAACACGGGAATACTCTATGTCTTTTGTCGTGTCAGCACGCGACTGGTGCCGTTCTCCTTGCCGGCTGTAGGCTACCTCCAATGGAAACCCTCGTGATCCTTCTTGTGGTCATCGTCGCCGGCGCGGCCGTGGTCTATATCATGAATTCACCAAAGGGCATGCAAGTTGTTCGTAAGAAGACGGTGTCAACCATTCTCAACGATATGCGAGCCCTCCAACTTTCTACGCCTGAGACTGCGCTCCATGACATCTACTATGCGCTGGCGGAAGAACGAACCAACAAAAGCAACTGGCTCACTGAGTTCAATTACTTACACAAGCTGCGGGATGCCGGGTGTTTCGATCCGAGAACGGCGCCGGAACCTGAACAGTTTGCTGAAATGCTGGCGAGTGTGGAGGAGAAGATTCGACTCCAGGCTAGTGGCGTAGCCGGAGGAAGCTAGTCGCCATATCGCTGGTCACGATCACTGGCGAGTGGAAAGTATGCTTCTCCCCATTGACGCGTGCATTGTAAGCGCAGTGAGGAGCCACAGAAACACGAAGGGCCCGGCGGATGATCCACCAGGCCCTTCACTGTGTACTCCAAGCTATTGGCTAAACGCCAGTAGCTCTTTGTCTTCTCTTAGTACATGCCTTCCATGCCGCCGCCGTGGTTGTGTCCACCGCCACCGCCGGCCGGCTCTTTCTTCTCTTCTGGAATCTCGGTGATCATGACCTCGGTCGTGAGCATCAATCCCGCGACGCTCGCGGCGTTCTGCAATGCGCAACGAGACACCTTGGTCGGGTCGATGATGCCGGACTTGATCATATCCACATATTCCTCGGTTGCGGCGTTGTAGCCACCACTGAGGTTCTTGTCATTGCGCACTTTCTCGACGATGACGGAGCCTTCCATCCCGGCGTTCACTGCGATCTGACGAATCGGCTCTTCGAGTGCGCGGCGGATGATATTGACACCCACCTGTTGTTCCGCCACCAGCTTGAGCGAGTCCAATGCGCCGATGCAACGGAGATACGCTGTTCCGCCGCCGGGGACGATGCCTTCTTCGACGGCTGCCTTGGTGGCGTGCAACGCGTCTTCAACGCGCGCCTTCTTTTCCTTCATTTCAGTCTCGGTCGCGGCGCCGACGTTGATGACGGCCACACCGCCCACGATCTTCGCGAGGCGCTCTTGGAGCTTCTCACGGTCGTAGTCGGAGGTCGTCTCGTCGATCTGTGCCTTGATCTGCTTTACACGGCCTTCGATCTTCTTCGGATCGCCGTAGCCTTCTACGATCGTGGTGTTGTCCTTGTCGACGGTGATACGCTTCGCGCGGCCAAGGTCCGTGAGCTTCACGTTTTCCAGCTTGATGCCGATGTCTTCCGAGATCACCTGGCCGCCGGTGAGGATCGAGATATCTTCCAACATGGCCTTGCGACGATCGCCGAAGCCAGGGGCCTTAATGGCCGTCACGTTGAGCGTGCCGCGGAGCTTGTTCACCACCAGGGTGGCCAAGGCTTCGCCTTCCACGTCTTCTGCGAGGATCACGAGGGGTTTGCCCATCTTGGCAACCTGCTCGAGGACCGGCAGCAAGTCCTTCATGCTGCTAATCTTTTTCTCAGAGATGAGAATGAGCGGGTCTTCCATGACAGCTTCCATCCGCTCGGCGTTGGTGACGAAGTACGGGGAGATGTAGCCGCGGTCGAACTGCATGCCTTCGACCACATCCAACGAGGTGGTCATGGACTTGGCTTCTTCAACCGTGATCACGCCGTCCTTGCCGACTTTCTCCATCGCTTCCGCGATGAGGTCGCCGATGGTCTTATCGTTGTTGGCTGAAATCGTCCCGACTTGGGAGATCTCGGTTTTGTTCTGACAGGGCTTGCTCAGCTTCTTGAGTTCGGTAATGACGACTTCGACGGCCTTGTTGATCCCGCGCTGAATTTCCATCGGGTTCGCGCCGGCGGTGATGTTCTTTACCCCTTCACGATAGATCGCCTGGGCCAACACGGTTGCGGTCGTGGTGCCGTCGCCTGCTGTGTCACTGGTCTTGCTGGCGACTTCACGCACGAGTTGGGCGCCCATGTTTTCGTACGGGTTCTTGAGTTCGATTTCTTTCGCAACGGTCACACCGTCTTTGGTGATGGTCGGAGCGCCGAACTTCTTATCGAGAATCGCGTTACGGCCCTTGGGACCGAGTGTTGCCTTGACGGCGTCGGCGAGCTGGTTCACCCCTCTGAGGATGGACGCGCGCGCTGAGTCACCGTACATCAATTGCTTTGCCATGGTATGCCTCCCTTAAAAAATATCGTCGTCGTGTGTGATGATGATTAGCTGGTGAAGACGCCGAGGATGTCTTCTTCCTTGAGGATCAAACAATCCTCGTCTTCGATGCGGAGCTTACTGCCTGAATACTTGTCGAAGAGAACCTGTTCGCCGACCTTGACATTCTCAACCTTCTTGCCGATAGCCTGCACGATGCCCCGCTGTGGCTTCTCTTTTGCGCTGTCCGGCACGTAAATCCCGCCGGATGTCCGATCCAATTCCTCGGTGTAGGTGACAAACACCCGGTCACCGAGAGGTTGAAACCCCTTGGCGAGGTTCTTCTTTTCTGTCGTTTCCTTTGCTGCAGTGCTCATACAACACCCTCCTCATGAAGTTAGACCAATGAATAGCGACGATGTAGAACAGGTTCGGACTCGATGGTGTAACGGTAGTACTCCAGAACGAGCAGAAGTCCTGATCCTTTGGACACGGGAATGAAGATAGCCCCGTGTTTATCCAAGTCAAGGGGGTAAGAACGAAATTTTTCTACGCACCCTTAGAACACCAACTAGGGGATCATAACTTATTGAAGATTTGATATGCCAGGATTTCTTTTCTTGAAAAATGAAACCGATCAGATTCTCAAGTTGTCGAAATCTTTAATATCTTTCTTGATGTAATCCCGCAAGTGCTTGATGATGCGGGCTTCGAGCTGCCTAGTTCGTTCTTTTGTAATGGAATACTTCGCGCCAAGGTTGTCGAGCGTGAGTGGGGTTTCTGAGAGGATTCGATTCCGCAAGATGTCTTCGTCCCGTTCGTTGAGTGTCTTGACGAATTCTGCGAGCTTGGCGCGGAAGAGCGTCTGTAGTTGGGTGTGTGCCAACTGCTCATCGGCAGGGACCTGCTGGGAGGGGAGGACGTCCAACAGGCTGCCTTCCTGGTCCTCTCCGATGGGCTGGTCCAGCGAGAGCTCCCAGTTGCCGAGCCGTTGCCCCATCTCAATGACGTCCCGCTCCCGCACATTCAAGCGGTCGGCGAGCAGCTTCGTATCTGGAGCAAACCCCTCTCGCTCAAGTTTGGCCTTCTCTTTTTTGAGGTTATAGAACAGCTTCCGCTGATCTTGGGTTGTCCCGATCTTGACCAGTCGATAGTTGTTCAGCAAGTAGCGAAGGATGTAGGCCCGGGACCACCAGGCCGCATAGGCGTAAAACCGCACATTTTTTGCTGGGTCGAACTTTTTGATGGCATGCATCAGTCCGACATTACCTTCTTGGATGAGGTCCATGTGGTCGGCGCCTGTGTGGAGATATTCGGCGGCAATTGAGATGGACACGCGCAGGTTGGCCATGATGAGCTTGACCGCGGCGTCGCGGCTGCCCTGGACTTTATATTCATGGAACAGGCGCAGCTCTTCTTCTTTGGAGAGATAGGGATGAAGACGGACCTCAGCCAGATATTGCTGGAGCGCCGTAACCGGCACCACGGCTGTGATGTCAGTGGCGTGATGATCTTCCGGAGCTATGGGATGAGACACTTCAGGAGGCGGATTGATCTCGGCGATCTCCTCCTCAGACGGGTCCAGGACTTCCGGTTCGATCGGTTCTTTGTCGGAATTCTTCTTGCGGGGACTCATGACAGCCGAGAATATCATAAGACCCTCTAGCCTGGGTGCTGAAAAAAACGTCAGCCTAGGAGCCTGTCCGACATTGCCTTCGTGACGAGGCGAAGGAGGTGCGACCAGATGTGAGGCCACAGACCCAAAAAAACCGGAGTGCATTTTGCTCAATCTTAACCTCAACCTCAGCCTGCTTCCTTGTTCCCTTGCGTAAAGGAAACGACGTCCCCTATGATCACATGAACTGATCAGTCGAGGTAGACAAGCCGGACACATGAGATGAGAAAGGGCGGCATGGCGATTCTGGGTATACTCCGGAGTGGGCACTGGCCATCTTTGGCCGGAGCCTGGTTGCATCTGACGGTCAGCTTCATGGTGTGGCTGCTGATCGGCGCGATGAGCATTTCGCTCGCGCGCGATCTCCAGTTGAGCGAGCAACAAGTCTCGTGGCTGGTGGCACTCCCGTTGCTCGGTGGGGCAGGACTCAGAATGCTGGCAGGATGGAGCGCCGACTGGGTGGGCGCACGGTCCACCGCTCTCGCGATTCTGCTTGGAGAGTTGGCGGCCTTGCTGTGGGGATGGCTGGGTGTATCCGGCTATCATGAGGCGTTGGTCTTTGCGCTGCTTCTTGGCGTTGCTGGTGCAAGTTTTGCGGTCTCATTGCCGATTGCCGGGCGAGCCTATCCACCGGCAGCGCAGGGATTCGTATTGGGCCTGACTGCGTCAGCGAACGTCGGTACTGTGCTGATCCTGTTTCTTGCGCCGCGATGGGTTGCCGTGATGGATTGGCACCAGGTCTGCGCGGTGATGGCCAGCATCGTCGTCGTCACACTGGTGCTGTTCATGCTTCTTGTGCCGCGGAGGCAGTCGAACGTAGCATCCCGTCGCGCCGAGTGGTGGCGCAATGCGGCGGAACTCATCCGCCGCCGGTCTGCCTATTGGCTCTGCTTCTTGTATGCCGTCACATTCGGCGGGTTTGTCGGGTTCTGCAGCCTGCTGCCGTTACTGTTACACGACCTGTATCAGCTGGATGCGGTCATGGCCGGCACCATCGCCGCGGTATGTGGGCTGTTCGGTAGCCTGATTCGCCCCGTGGGGGGCTATGTTGCCGATCGGCTGGGGGGACTCCGGACTCTCTACTATGCGTTGCCGGTCATTGTCGGGTCGTTGGTGGCCGTGACGAGTCCATCGCTCCCTGTGGCTGTGACCATGATGGTGCTCGCGACCGGTGCGATGGGATTTGGGAACGGCGCGGTCTTTCAATTAGTGGCCGAATGGTTCCCGAAAGATATCGGCCTTGCATCGGGTGTGGTGGGAGCGGCCGGCGGTTTCGGGGGATTTCTCTTGCCTATCGTGACCGCAACCATGAAGGGGTTTACCGAGAGCTACGATACGGGGCTCTGGCTCTTCGCGGGATGTGGTGTCTGTGCCTGGGGAACGGTGATCGTCGCATTGCGGAGTCGGGTCGTCTCTGTGGCGGGATCTTCCTCCTGAAGGGGTTCCTTGTTGATCGTGATAGGCAAAAATATTTTGTTACATCTGCAAATTTAAATGATAAATTGACCCTCCGTTGAGAGCTGATCACTGGCGGTCTCACAGTATGGGAATTATGGCCACACCTTTTCATAGCATCGAAGACGCCATTCGAGACATCAAACAGGGCAAACTCATCATCCTGGTGGATGACGAAGATCGCGAGAACGAAGGCGATCTGGTTATGGCTGCCCAACACGTAACCCCTCAGGCCGTCAACTTCATGGCCCGCCATGCCCGGGGATTGATCTGTCTCGCCCTGACGCCCCAGCGAGTGGAAGAACTCCATCTCCCGCAGCAGGCCGTGGAGAACACGGCAACCTTCGGCACGGCCTTTACGGTGTCGATCGATGCCAGGAAAGATATTACAACGGGCATCTCGGCTGCGGATCGAGCCACGACGATTCATGTGGCGATCGATCCCAAGTCCAAACCCGGCGATTTGGCCAGACCTGGCCACATTTTTCCGTTAAAGGCGCAACAAGGCGGTGTGCTAAAGCGGGCGGGGCAGACTGAGGGGTCTGTCGACCTGGCGCGGTTGGCCGGGCTTGTTCCTGCCGGTGTGATTTGCGAAATCATGAACGAGGACGGCACGATGGCGCGCGTGCCGGAACTCGGGAAATTTGGGAAAGCGCACAAGCTAAAAATGGTGACGATCAAGGCGCTCATCGAATACCGCATGCAGCGGGAGCCCTTTGTGCGGAAGATGGCCAGTGCGCTACTGCCAACAATGTTCGGCGATTTTGAAGCCGTGGCGTTCGAAAACGAATTAGATGGGGTTACACATATTGCGCTGGTGAAAGGGCGTGTAGAGGGAGGCGATCCGACGCTGGTGCGCGTGCACTCAGGCTGTTTGACGGCCGATGCCCTCGGCTCGTTGCGATGCGATTGCCGGGATCAGTTGCACAAAGCGATGGAGGTGATTCAAAAAGAAGGACGCGGAGTGCTGCTCTATTTGAATCAGGAAGGGCGCGGCATCGGTTTGCTCAACAAGATCAGAGCCTATGGGTTGCAAGATCAGGGGTGCGATACAGTGGAAGCGAATGCGAAGCTGGGATTCAAGGCGGACCTACGTGATTATGGGGTTGGGGCGCAGATCCTTGTCAATCTCGGGCTACACCAGATCAGACTCATCACGAATAATCCGCGCAAGATCGTCGGCATCGAAGGGTATGGATTAAAGGTGGTGGAGCGGGTGTCGATCGAGATTCAGCCGCGCGCCGCGAACCTGAAGTATTTGCGCACGAAGAAGAATAAGATGGGGCACATTCTGAAGAAGGTGTGAGATGGGGGAACGGCCTGCCCGCCCTTCTTTGCTCGCGAAGCCCTCACGAGAAGCGGTGGTCGCTCGACGCGCGCGGTTGTAGGACAAGCTGGTCGTTCCCCAGTTCATGGCGAATGTGCAGAAGTGGAAGAAACGAAGATATGAAGCTGCATAAAGGCTCCCAGGATGCGATGGGGTTGAGGTTTGGGATTGTCGTCGCACGGTTCAATAAGTTCGTCACGAGCAAGTTACTGAGTTCCTGCGTCGACGGGCTGACCAAGCACGGGGTCAAGCCGGATGATATTGAAGCGGTGCGGGTGCCGGGGGCATTTGAGATTCCCTTGGTGGCTCGGACGATGGCGCGGACGAAGCGGTTTGATGCAGTCATTTGCCTGGGGGCTGTCATCCAAGGCGCCACGCCGCATTTCGATTACATCAGCGCAGAGGCCAGTCGCGGGATCGGGCAGGCGGCGCTGGATGCCGATGTGCCGATCATCTTTGGGGTGCTGACGACGCATACGATCGCGCAAGCGATCGAGCGGTCCGATCCGACCAAGTTCAACCGTGGAGGAGAGGCGGCCAAGTCCGCCATCGAAATGGCGACGGTCATGCGTCTTTTACGGGTAGGAGAGGCGACTCCGCCGAGCGCTGAGGTTCCGCGAGTCCGAAAAGCCAAGAAGCGGGCGCCGCGAGAGCGCAAGTAGCCATGGGATCACGCCATCATGCCAGGGAGCGCGCGCTCCAGATTTTGTTTCAGTACGATATTCACGGCAAGCCGGGCCTGTGGCTGGATGTGTTCTGGAAGGAGAATGAGGCCACGGATGAGGTGAAGGCCTTTGCCGAACGGCTCGTGGCCGGGGTGTTGGAAAAGAAAAAGGGGCTGGATGCCGTTGTTGGCAAGTACGCCACCAATTGGAAAGTCAGTCGCATGCCGATTGTGGACCGCAATATCCTCCGTGCCGGCGCCTATGAATTACTGTGGATGGATGACGTGCCAGCCAAGGTGACTATGAATGAAGCCATCGAATTAGCGAAAAGTTTCGGCGACGACGATGCGTCGAAGTTCGTGAACGGCATTCTGGATCAAATCTTGAACAAGGAATTGACGCTGGTCGCCAAGCGAGCCGAAGCGGCAGGCGTGAAAGGTAAAACGTAAAAGATGAGACGTTGAAATCTAGCACGAACAGTTTTCTTTCTTGCGTTTCACATTTCACGTCTTGCGAGGCCGCCATGATTGACCGCTACACCCGTCCCAGGATGAAAGCCATCTGGGAATTGAGACGGAAGTATGAGATCTGGCTCGCGGTCGAACTGGCCGCCTGTGCAGCATTCGAACGGACGGGACAGGTCCCGCGCGGCACCGCGGCTCGTATCGGGAGGAAGGCCACAATCGATGTGAAACGCATCGCCAGAATCGAGAAGGTGACGAAGCATGATGTCATTGCCTTTCTCGAATCGCTTGTGGAATCGGTCGGGCCGGAGCATCGGTTCCTCCACATGGGGCTGACTTCGTCGGATATTGTGGACACTTCTTTAGCCGTACAGATGACCGAGGCGCTCGACCTTATCCTCGACGATCTTGAAGAGCTGATTATGGTCTTGAAGCGGCAGGCGCAGAAGTACAAACACACGGTGATGGTTGGCCGGTCGCACGGCATTCATGGCGAACCGATTTCGTTCGGCTTCAAGCTGGCTATTTGGTACGAAGAAGCCTGTCGGCACCAGGACCGGCTAAGGCACGTTCGGCAGGACATTGCGGTGGGAAAGCTTTCCGGTGCCATGGGGACGTTCGCACATCAAGGGCCTGAAGTGGAGGAATACGTCTGCGCCAAGCTAGGGCTCACGCCGGACCCCGTCTCGAATCAAATCGTGCAGCGAGATCGCCATGCCGCCTATGCCTCGGCGTTGGCGCTGTTGGCTGCGAGCATCGAAAAGTTTGCGACGGAGATTCGCCATCTGCAACGGACTGAGGTGCTCGAAGCGGAGGAGTATTTCTCAGAAGGGCAGAAAGGGTCTTCGGCCATGCCGCACAAGCGGAATCCGATCGTTTCGGAGAATCTCTGCGGGCTGGCGCGCGTCGTGCGAAGTAATAGCTTCGCGGCGATGGAGAACGTCGCGCTGTGGCACGAGCGTGACATCAGCCATTCCTCCGTCGAGCGCGTGATTATGCCGGACAGTACGATCCTGATCGATTATATGTTGGCGCGGATCACCGACGTCATCACGCATTTGGTGGTCTACCCTGACAGGATGAAACGTAACCTCGATCTCACCGGGGGATTAGTGTATTCGCAGCGGTTGCTGCTGTTGCTCATTGAGAAGGGTGCGCAGCGCAAGGAATCGTATGAGGCGGTTCAGCGCAATGCCATGGCTTCCTGGAAAGGGGCAGGGGATCTACAGGGATTAGTCGGCAAGGATCCCTTCATTGCAAAACATCTTACGGCAGGGGAGATTCAACGCTGTTTCGATCCGAAGTTCTATCTTCGTCACCTCGACAAGATTTTTCGCCGGGTGTTCGGATCGGGAGTCCGGAAGTCAGGGAAGGGAAGAAAGCGATGAGACGATGGATTGTTATGTTGATGACTCTTGCTGTGCTGGTTCTTTGGTTGGTAACGGTTCCGGCCGTTAAGGCCGCTGACCGCGACAAGCTGCTCAGCGAACCGGGCGTCTATGGCACCTTTGCCTCGTATAGTCTCGATGAGGCTTGGGGGAAGCAGGATCAGGCAGTTCGCATCGCGCAATTGACCATTCTGAAGGGAGTGGTTGAGCAGCATCGAGAGAAACTGGCGATCGATGTCTATCTGCTTCGCGGACTATCCGATCATGCAGACTTGCTCTTTCGTGTACACGCAATTGAGTTGCGTGAGACCCAACAATTTCTTTTGGATCTTCAAGGCAGTCTCTTTGGCAAGCACCTCAAGACGGCCGGTGTCATGCACGGGTTGACCAAGAAGCCAAACTATGTACCGGGCATGCCGGACAACCTCAAAGCAGAGCTGAAGCTCCCCAGCGAGCCAGGTCCCAAGCCCTACATGATCGTGATCCCTATTCGGAAGGATGCGGACTGGTGGTCTCTGCCGCAAGAACAGCGTGGAGCGATGATGCAGGAGCATACCGAAGCCGCGTTGCCCTATAGCAAGACCGTGAAGCGAAAGTTGTATCATGCGACCGGACTCGACGATTTGGACTTCATCACCTATTTCGAAACGTCGCGATTGGAGGACTTTCAAAGCTTGATTTTGGCATTGGAGAAGGTGAAGGAGTTCCGGCATAATCGTCGTTTCGGTCATCCGACGTTGCTGGGAACGGTCAGATCCTTAGACGAGATCATTGAGGTGTTGGCGCAGTAACTATGATTGTGGTTTGAGGACAACCTATGCAAACAGGCGCACTGCTCTACGAAGGTAAGGCCAAGAAAGTCTTTGCGACGGATAAGCCGGATCAGGTCGTCCAGTATTTTAAGGATGATGCGACGGCGTTCAACGCGCAGAAGCGTGGAACTATCGTCGAGAAGGGCATTATCAATAACAAAGTGTCCGAGCGGCTCTTCCGGTTGCTGGAACAGGCCGGTGTGCCGACACATTTTATTGAGCGCCTCAGCGACCGGGAATTGCTCACGAAGAAGGTAAATATTGTGCCGGTCGAGGTGGTGATCCGCAATGTTGTGGCGGGCAGTTTAGCGAAGCGGCTGGGATTGAAAGAGGGTGATCCGATCGAACCAGCTATTGTGGAGTGGTATTACAAGAATGATGCACTGGGCGACCCCTTGATTGCCGACGAACATATTCGATTGATGAAGTTGGCGACGGCAGAACAAATGACCGAAATCAAAGGGCTCGCGTTGAAGGTCAACAGTCTGTTGCAGCCGTTCTTCCGTGAGCGACAGATGATTCTCGTCGACTTCAAGTTGGAATTTGGAATGCACAATGGCCAGCTGATTCTGGCCGATGAGATTTCACCCGATACCTGTCGCTTCTGGGACCAGGCGACAAAGGAATCGATGGATAAGGATCGGTTTCGGAAGGACTTGGGAAAAATTGAAGAGGCGTATCAAGAAGTGCTGAGAAGAGTGTGCGGGTAGGGGATGAAGGGGCAGGCTTCTTTGCTCGCAGAACGCGCATGGTGAGACAGTGCTCGTTCGATGTGCGCAGTCGAAGCCAGCCCCTCCATCCCCTCTGGAGCTTCTAAATCCTTCTTTTATGGGAGGGAGAAGGGAAGTGAAGAGAGGAGAATCGTGAAAGGGTTTCGGAGT
Organism: Nitrospirales bacterium; assembly: GCA_038200685.1. Classification (GTDB taxonomy): domain Bacteria; phylum Nitrospirota; class Nitrospiria; order Nitrospirales; family Nitrospiraceae; genus Palsa-1315. The sequence goes on along the minus strand of JBBRRN010000021.1, from coordinate 4,014 downwards.
TGGTTCATGCATTATGGGCTGGTGGCGGCCGTCTTGGTCTCCACGGCACTGGTGGCTGTCCTGGCTTTTCGTCTGGATGGGTCACGGTGGCGCTGGCCTATGGTGGCATTGGCCTTGGCTGGGATCGGGACGGCTGCGGGAATTTTATGGATCAGGCGGTATATCAATAGCCTTACTAAGGAGTCGGAAAGAGAAGATCGCTGATTACAAGACAGCTGTTCGTGTTTTGTATCGAAGGTTGACGCTACCTAATCTTCGGTTGTCGGGAGAGATTGGGTCTCCTAAGAAAGGAGAAACCATGGAGTTGAAAGAGCTGCAAAAGAATTGGGATCAATTTGGCAAGCAGGATCCACTCTGGGCCATTATGACGTGGGAGGGCAAGAAAGGTAACCGATGGAACCCTGAGGAGTTTTTTGAAATAGGAAAACAAGAAATCAAGGACGTAATGCAGTATGTCGAAAAATTGGGTTTGTTTCAGCAACGAGGCCGGGCGCTCGATTTTGGTTGTGGGGTGGGGCGGCTTACGCAGGCGCTGGCTAGCTATTTTGATGAGGTAGTCGGAGTCGATATCGCCCCTTCAATGGTAATGCTCGCCAAGCAATATAATCATTTGGCGCACGCTGTGCCTATCGCGTCAACGACCAAGACAATCTGAGACTTTTCCCAGATCTGGAGTTTCATTTTATTTACACCAATATTGTGCTTCAGCACATGAAGCCTAAGTATGCGAAATCCTACATCAAGGAATTTCTTCGTGTGCTCAAGCCTGAAGGCGTGTTGATTTTCCAATTGCCGAGCAGAAACCTGGCGCCACCTCGGCGTCGTGAATCAACAATCGAGGCGGTGCCTGCTCCTGAGACCCCCTCGATATTTATAAGGTTTAAGCAGAACTTCAAGCGGAATGTGCCGGAAGTATTATGGAGATGGTATGTGGATCGCAAGTATGTTGAACCGCCTAAGATGCAAATGTATGCGATTGAACGAGCTGAGGTTGAAGCATTTCTTAGGAACAACGGCGCTCGGATCATCGATGTGCTGGAGGATGGCTATGCTGGACATACTTGGGAAGGGTTCAGATATTGCGTGACTAAAATCTAAGCATTAGAGGGGCAAAGCGAGACCAATTATGAAGGCGAAAATCCACGTGACATTAAAGCAGGGAATTCTCGACCCTCAAGGCAAGGCGATTGAGCATGCGCTCGACTCACTGGGGTTCAAGAATGCGGGCAATGTCCGAGTCGGGAAGTACATGGAAGTCGATGTGAATGAAACGGATAAGGCGAAAGCCGATGCCGCGGTGAAGGCCATGTGTGAGAAGTTGTTGGCGAATACGATTGTCGAGGAATACCGGTACGAGCTCACGGCGTAAGTTGTGAAACGAGTAGGCTACAGATGATGAAAATCGGAGTGGTGGTTTTTCCCGGCAGTAATTGCGATCATGACTGTCAGCATATCTTTAAGGATGTGCTGGGCCAGTATGTGGAGATGATCTGGCACAAGGAAACGTTGCTCGCGGGGTTGGACGCGATTGTCCTCCCCGGCGGGTTTTCCTATGGCGACTATTTGCGGACTGGCGCTATTGCACGGTTCTCGCCGGTGATGGGAGCGGTGAAGGAGTTTGCGAAGAAGGGTGGGATGGTGCTCGGCATCTGCAACGGGTTTCAGATTTTGCTCGAAGCTGGGTTGCTGCCAGGGGCTATGCTTCGGAACAAGTCGCTGCATTTCATCTGCAAGGATGTATCGGTGAAGGTTGAAAATGCGGCCACCTCATTTACCAGCGCCTATGAGTCCGGTCAGGTGCTCAAGATTCCGATCGCCCATGCGGATGGGAACTACTACACGGATCCGGTCACGCTCGCGGCGATGCAGGCGAATGCGCAGATCGTACTCCGCTATTGCACCCCGGATGGCAAGGTAACGCCGGAGGCGAATCCGAACGGCTCGCTCGATAACATTGCCGGAATCATCAATGCTGAGGGCAATGTGCTGGGCATGATGCCGCATCCGGAGCGCTGCGCGGAAGCAGTGCTGGGCAATGACGAAGGGAAGCTGATCTTTCTGTCGATGCTGGAGTCGCTGAAGGGGAACAAGAAGCAGCTGAAGATGGTGGGGACGTGACCGCGGGTTCTGCCGCTGACCAGCCCGTCCGTCCTCGCACCCCCGCCCGGTGTAGGAGGGGATGGGTAGCCCGTTAGTCTCCTTTGCTCGCGCAACGCGCGGCCTGGGAAGGCCCTCGTTGGACGCGCGCAGTCGGAGACCAATCGGGCCACCCTTTAACAGTAAGATGGAAACTACGGCGATCGAGCTTCCAGGTCAGTGTCACCCGCGGTTGACCTGAATAGAGGACGGAAAGAAGAGCTTTCGTCTCCTTGGAGAAACAGTCACGTGGGAGCCTGGCTTGTAGCTAGGTAGGCTCAGAACCATCTGCAAAAACCAAGGCCTTTAAGTTGATGAAACGCTAGATTTGGAGAGTGGTGTGAGTGAATTTAATTGGCAATGCCCATTCTGCGGACACCACGGAGCGATAACGAAAGAGAGATATCATGTTGGCGGTACCGTTTTAACGATCAAGAATCGTGAGGGTGACCGCTACTTCACAGTGCAGTGCATAATCTGCCCCAATAATGATTGCCGACGATTTACCCTAAACTTGACCATGAGCGAGTGCGGTCCAGACGCTATGGGGAGGCTAGTACCGAAAAAGGCCATCAAGTTTTGGAAGCTAATACCTGGCGCTGAAATGAAGGTGTTGCCCGAGTATTTGCCAAAACCTATAGTCCAAGACTATGAAGAGGCGTGCGCGATTGCAGACTCTAGTCCCAAGGCATCGGCGACGTTAGCTAGACGGTGTCTTCAAGGTATGATTAGAGATTTCTGGAAGATAAAGATGCAGAGACTGATTGATGAGATAAAAGCACTCGAAGGCAAAGTTGAGCCGCTTACTTGGAAAGCAATCGATGCCGTCAGAAAGGTTGGAAATATTGGGGCTCATATGGAAAAAGACATCAACGTTATCGTTGATGTCGATCCTGACGAAGCCAGGAAGTTAATTGGATTGATTGAGCTCCTTGTTGATGATTGGTATGTTGCGCGTCATCAGCGTCAGGAGAGGCTGGAGTCTATCACCAGGATTGCCGAGAAAAGGGATGTTGAGAAAAAGACAAAGCCAAAATCAGAGCTGGAGGGTGTTCAAGAGTAAGGCGGCATCATGTTGACTACGAAAGATCTCATCGCGCAGCATAATCTGACAGACGATGAGTTTAAGAAGATCGTCGAGATTTTGGGGCGGGAGCCGAACATCACTGAGTTGGGCATGTTTTCGGTGATGTGGTCGGAGCATTGCTCCTATAAGAGTTCGCGCGTGCATTTGAAGAAATTGCCAACTACGGGGCCTCGGGTGGTTCAGGGACCTGGGGAAAATGCCGGGGCCGTGGATATCGGCGATGGGCTCTGCGCGGTCTTCAAGATGGAGTCGCACAACCATCCTTCGTTTATCGGGCCCTATCCGGGGGCGGCGACCGGGGTGGGGGGGATTCTGCGTGACATCTTTACAATGGGCGCGCGTCCGATTGCCTTGCTCGATGCGCTGCGGTTTGGCAACCTTGACCATGCGAAGAACCGGCATCTGGTCAAGGGTGTCGTGTCGGGCATTGCGGGGTACGGCAACTGTATGGGTGTGCCGACGGTTGGAGGCGAAATTGTCTTCAACGATATTTATTCGCAGAACCCGCTCGTGAACGTGTTTTGCCTCGGCATTGCGCACAAGGACAAGATCTTTTTGGGAACAGCGTCCGGGGTCGGCAATCCGGTGATCTATTTCGGTTCGAAGACGGGCCGTGACGGGATTCATGGCGCGACGATGGCCTCCGATTCCTTCGACGACCAGTCGGAGCAGAAGCGGCCTACGGTGCAGGTGGGCGATCCTTTTACTGAAAAGCTGTTGCTGGAAGCCTGCCTTGAACTGATGGCCGGCGATTTGCTCGTCGGCATTCAGGACATGGGGGCGGCGGGGTT
>JBBRRN010000020.1:0-16037 GCA_038200685.1 Nitrospirales bacterium | reverse complement strand
CCATTTGAAACGCGTTTGCGTTGGTCTTCGGTCCGCCGCCTGGGGGCGGACTGATCTCCCCCAGCAGGAAGCCGACGTTCGACGTGCCGCCGCCAAATGCCGGTGCCGAGGGATGTGATCCGGCCGGCAAAGGTCCACGAGGGAGAGGCGCCCCGGGCTTCGTCGAAATCTCGATGACGATCGTCCGGGTGATCGTCTGATGCGCAATCTGGTTCCGAAGGATCGTCGCTGGATCATCCAGAATCGCCTGAGTGATTCGGCCTGTTCCGATAAGCGCGGTCAGGTCCTGAGGGATGCGGCGGGTTGCCTTGTTTGCGGCAGTCTGATTCTCGAACCTGATCGGACGGCCTGGACTGCCGCCCGGGAACGGCGTGATGTCGACCGCGGCGATTGTCGGCTTTCCATTCACCGCAGGCAAGGCGACTCCCTGAGCGACGATGGTCGTGCCATGAGGAATAGAGGCCATACGAGCGACCGTGACCGGTTCCTTCGGGTCGGTGGTGGCCGGAACCGCGATCCACATGCCGGGTTCGAAGTGAATCCCCACGGCGTCCCTCGTGGTGACATCGTTGATCGTCTGAAGATACGGTACGCCGTTCAGGAACGCGTCCGCTTGGTTCCCCGAGCCCCGATTCGGGACCGATCCGAGTGTTTTTGAGAATGACAGCGTCTCATCGGTGAGGTTCAGTTCCAACACGTTGTCTGGTGGATCCGTCGTCGTGACCGGGCCCGGCATCGGTGTGGGCGTCTTGGTGCTGTCGGGCCGAAAGATGGTATTGAATCCCTGTCCCGTAAACGTTCCCGCGAAGGCCGACAGCGGACCTAGATTCGGTGGTAGAGGCGCGGCAACCGCCCGGGCAGTTGCGGCGTCATCGACAGCGTGGATCGAAAAATTCGGCTGCGTGACAAATGCGTTCTCATGGGGCTTGGATCCACTCATGACCGGTCCTCCTTAAGATTAAAGTTATAGGTTAAATTACAACAACGGTGCGTAAACTCTCACAGGAATTTTTAATTATCTTGTGAGCTCATGCATTGAAGCTGTTTTCGAGCTCCCAACTTTAGGCTCTTGTTGAGCAGAAAAATTGGGAGTTGAAGTCATCTTGCCTCGGTGAGCTCGGGTTCAGTTCCGCCTATGCTGCGAAATGCACGCTTCATGCCAATACAAAACTTGTTCAAGAAAAATCAGATGACATCGTGAATTATCAGAATTGCAAAAAAATGTGCACTGCGTGACATCGGACAGCGGGGCATGTGCCACGGCTAACGAGTTGTGGTGAATCAAAAGTGATTCACCGGTGTATCCAATTCGATCCAGACCCGCACGCCATAACGGTGTTTTTTCCGGGGCGTCAACGTGGCCAGGAAAACCAGTGGCATTAGCCAGAGTTCAGGGCAACACGTGCCTGCCCTAACCAGGTGTGCGCCTTACACGTATCGTGTCTGCGCCGGTTTCGTACGGGCCGTACTTGTTCAGAGCCGGTAGCCGCCGAACCCTCGATGGTTGGTGTACCGTGTCCGTTTTGTCCCCATGTCCCTAGCCCTTTCAAGTGACTTTAGATTTGCAAAAGAACAATCGAACAAACAAGCAGAAGACGGAGGTGAACGGCTCCAGACCGCTTCGACAGGTCCCACCAGGAGGCGACGCGTCAGCACGTCTCGCGCCTCAGTACCGAACCCGGAATGTGGGAGAGTCTTCTGGCCGCGTCTTGCGGCGATCGTAGAGGCGGGTCGTGGACACATTGGCGTGTCCGAGCCATTCCTGCACTTTGGCGATATCCGCTTCATGTGAGAGGGCGTTCGTTGCGGCCGTGGCACGCATCGAATGCACGCAGAGGCCATTGACCTCGATGTTCAAGCCCGTGACCTGCCCATATTTCCGCACAATGTTGCGATAGATTGAATTCTGGTTGAGTGACCGCGCCAGCGTACCCGTCCTGTTATTCCTGACCGGCCGGAAGAGAGAACCGCCCAAATCCTCGCCATGTCCCGCCAGCAAGAGGAACTGTTCAATCAGCCGCTGCGCCAACGGATGCAAGGGCACGTATCGAATCTTGTGGCCCTTTCCCATCACCTTGAAATGCTTCACCCCCTCGCGGCTTTGGATGTCCTTTACCCGAAGCCCGCACAACTCTTCCCGTCGTAGTCCGTGATAGAGCAGGGTCGCCAGAATAGCCCGATCGCGCACGCCCTTTAATGTATCCTCCGCCGGCGCGTCCAGCAGCCTTCGCGCCTGTGCGTCGGAGAGCGCAGGGGTACTGCCTTCATTGCCGTTTGCCAGCGGACGCTTCACGCCATCGACGGGGTTGCCGGCCACGGCGTTCCGTTCGCACAGATAACCATAGAGAGACGACAACGCCGACAGCTTGTGCCGGATTGTCGGCGCGGAGAGTTCACGGATTTCCAGCATTTCCCGCCACGCGATCACATGCGCCCGCGTGACCATCCGAAATTCTTCTGACTTCGTGAGCCCCACATACTGTGAAAACTCCGTCACGTCACATTTATAGGCCCGTCGCGTTTTCTCATTGGTGAGGTTGGCGAGCCATTCCAGCTCGGCCGGCATGTCCGCCAGTCGGTCAAACTGCCCGGCGCTCAGACTGTCGTGTGTCACTGGGATCAGGCTGTTCATCGTCCTTTCACCACTGCCTCAATATCTGTCTGTGAAAAATCGTTGCCCTTGAATAGCAGGGCCGCATCCAGGCTTTTGGCCAGGGCGTAGGAGAAGCAGTCTCCGAAGTTCAGATTCGCCGCATGCCGGCCTTTCCCGAATTTCCTGAATGCCATTCGCGCGATCTTCGCCTGTTCCATATCCACTGTCGCGATTTCTATTCCCGCTTTCAGGACGAACAAATCAAAATCCCTCAATCCCTCATACCCCATTCTGCTCTCCACCACCATGGACGCTTCGACGAAACTGACTGCCGACATCAGGCACTGTTCCGCTTCTTCAATGAGCTCATTGAACCTCCGCCGCTCTGGTTCATCGCGCAGCACTGCCACCACCGCCGAGCTATCAATCACCATCACGCCGGCATTCCTTTGTCGTCGTACCCGAGAATCTCCTCGTCGCTGCGCGTATCGCGCACCGGCAAGGCCGCACAATGCCGCGCGATCTCATCGAGCTCATCCGCAAGCCGCTTGCGCCCGCGCCGCTGCTTCAAATGCTCCAGACGCTCCTTCAGGGCCGTGGTGACCGCCTCCGTCTTGGTTTCCCCCGTCATCGCCGCGACGGCATTGGCCAGCTTCTCTGTTTCCGTATTTCTAATGTTCAAAGCCATTTATCACCATTGCTACATAATTTACTACACAGCTACACTATGGAGTAAAATTACAAACCATGCAAGCGCTTATTGATTCTATCTAGACATGATAATGGCTTTTATCATGTCTAAAAGCCACGGACCGGGTTAGCCCAACATCTTTGATTGTGTTCACATAGATTGATGTGAAAGTCCACATATGACGCATTGGACTGTCGCCAGTGGAGGACTCGGCCGATCACATTGAGCGTGCCGAAGGCGCGTCCGTCGCTTACCGCAACACGAGCGTGACCTGACGGGTGGCGCGGATCCGCTGTCCCGCGGCGCGCGGCGTGTGCTCAGATAGAGCACGTGTGGACGAGATTTCACCGTCACACTCAGGTGCCACGCGTGGTGTCTGGTGCGCCAAATCATCATCTCTTCCAGCCCGGCGATCTTCACCAGATGCCTAAGCACCACTTCCTGCATGCATGACACCGTCGGCTTGGATGACCTGTCCCTGGTTTTCTTCTTCATCGTCTCACGTCCAGTGGCCCCGACAGAGTCCGACCGCGTTCGTGTTCCTGCCTGGCCTCACGGCTGGATGTAGCACAGGTGCACGACAATCTGCCAGGAGGTCCCGCGCGAAAGGGCGGGATGCGCGACGCGTCCGCCCCCCCCCCATCCGCCGCGCACGCGGATCCGTCGTTCACTCCCGTGCCGAACGGGGGCGGGAGAAATCGGGGATGTGGTGCTCGGCCGCATTCACAATCCGATCCTGCTCGTGCAGATAGATCATCGTCGTTTGAATGTCCGCATGGCCCAACATCGCCTGGACCTGTCGGATAGTCGCGCCATGGTTCAAGGCGAGCGTCGCGGCCGTATGGCGCAGCGAATGCGGCGAGATCGGCCGGAGGCTCTGGGTCTCGGGATCGAGCAGCCGTGCGAGGCCGGCCTGTTGCAGATGCGCCCGCATCATGGCTTGAATGGCCCCGACCCCCAATCCACGGCATCCGCGCCGCTCAGCCACATTGTGCCGCTTGGAGTGGTATTTCCCCGGGCCCCGCAGCCAACAAAAGAGCGGGTGCTCGTGGAGCAGGCCGCGAAAGGGGGCGGGGGGGTCAGCGATCTGATGGTGCCGGGCGTCATGGATCTGAAAGTAGGCCGTGAGGGCCTCGAGCACCCAGGGGGCCAGCACGACCGGCTGTTCCGCGGCATCGCCGCCCTTGCGATGGAGATAGAGGATCGGGTGGCCGTCGCGCTGATTGAGATGCCGCCGTTGCGCCCGCGCCAGTTCAATACTGCGGGTGCCGGTACTGATCCAGAGGAGCGTCATCGCATAGTCACGCCACCGCCGCTCCTGGGAAACCGGGCCGGTCATCGTCAAATCGAACGTGTCCATTAAACGTATGACTTCTGGTTCCGTCAAACTATCCCGCACAAACCGTTTCGCGATTTTGAGCCCCTTCACCTCCCGCATCGGATGGTACGGGATCTGGCCGGTTTTTTTGAGCCAGGTACAAAAGGCCCGGAGGCTCGCGAGGTAGGTATTGATCGTCCGCGCGGCTAATCGTGTGCCGGTCCCCTCCCCCTCTGTCAGGGTGAGAAAGGTACGGTAGCGTTGGAGGAGTTGCTCATTGAAGCTGTCTTGCTCGTCTTCCGTCTCGCGGGCCTGGCCCCACCAGCGAAAAAAGTAGGTGAGGCTCCGGCGATAGAGGAGCTGCGTGCTCGGGGTGGGATAGCGGGCGCAGAAGGGGGCCACGACGGAGGCCAGAAAGTGCTCATACTCAGGGCTGTCGACCGAGACCCCCGACGGCCAGGTCAGGATCGCGAGGGTGTCGAGATGCACCGTGCGTCGGGTCGATGGGCGCCAAGCGGTCAGGGCCTGGGTGATCGCTGTCTGCTCGCCGTCTGCTGGCCGTGTCGGCTCCGCCGGCGGCTGGGCGTCCTGTTGATCGAGCGCCTGATCCGATACCATGGGGATGTTTTCCTGTGACCGTTCAAAACCTCGTTTGGCGCGGTTTTGTCTTTTAGCACACTCCCAGGCCACGATCAACCGAACCTCGACTAATGCCAGATTAATCGATATTCAAGCATTTAAAGACTCTTGACAGGGGGGTGATTTAGTGATACTAATGGGGTCTATTTTATCCCATACATAGCGCATCGACTGCCACACGCCTATGCCATTGGTGTCACTCACCTTTTTACCTCTGGTCTCTCCACGCGTGAATCCCGTCTGGTCAGGGAGACCGTGATGGAGGAAGCGCCATCCTGGAATGAGGAGCAGGAGCTCGCGGAGTTTGTGCCCCCTGAGGCGGGCTCCGAGGCGAGGTCTCTGCAGTTCCTCACCCGGTTACTGCAGACCCTGGATCATCCGGTCTATCGCGCCATGGCCCCAGGGAAGCAGCAGCTGTATCTACAGTTGCTCCGATGGAGTCATGGGGACGAGCACGACGCGGTGGAAGCGTCCCGGGTTCAGATGAGTGCATGGACCGGGCTGGCCTGGGATACGATCAAGAAATACATGCCGACGCTGATCGAGGAGAAGCTGGTGCAGCCGGTGCGCTCGGCCACTTCGATCTCCCCTGCCATGTATGAGGTCTATTGGCTCCCGCCCCCGGTCGCCCTGGATCCTGGCACGCCCCCCGAGACGATTGGCTGTTATGTCGATCAGTTCACGAAAGAGGACCGAGCGGAATATCAGCGTCTCTCACGGCTCTTGACGGGGGACGAGCGCCAACAACTCCAGAGCGAGATCGCGTGGAGTTTACGGGATTTGGGGATTCCCTGGAACTATGCCTTGATCAAGAAGTGTGTGATATGGCAATTCTTGATTCGGTCACCCTATCGGCGCGTGCTCGAGAAAAATCATCCTGAATGGTTTACATCTCCTGATATCTAGTCACTTAGTGCGTTCACTTCTCTTTCTCATATTTTTGTCGTATTTTTTCTACAATAAAATCGATATCGATGTCAGGCAATATTATAATACGTTACAGTTTCGAACTTGGTAAATTCGATATCGAATTTACGTCATATGTATTTGTAATAATTGATGAATGTGTCACTGTCCTCAACGCAACCTGACAGGTATTCTTCCAGCCTAATCTTGTTGCGGCTTGAATATGAATGCTTTTATGTTGCGTTGATGTGCTTGACGTCCAATTTTATTGTTAATATTTCATGAAATACAATGTTTAAATCTGAGATGTTTCGTATGTTTTTTCTTTACATTTTCACTGAACAATCAATGAGCGAATTTCAATCATATTGTTTTTGAGATGGGCCTGTGCAGATTGATGATTATTTTTTAAGAAATTAATATTCTTTATCTGAATTCGATATCGAATCTGATGATCTAGGGTGCCATCTGGACCACCTGTATAGATGTCTTGTATACGCCTGCTATGGTGCTCCACAACTACCCGTGAATAGTCTTAACAATCTGATGACTTATCATCTATATCACCCGTGATGTCACGGCATTAGTCCACACCATGTTGACATGTATGTTCCACCGTGGTATTTGACCTCGTCTACGTGTGCCTACGCAGCGAACCTCTGGGCTCTCGTTCATGTCTTTCGCACTCCATTGTCATTACGAATGTTGTCTCCAAGTAAGAGGGAGGTTCCTATGAATACGCGACTCAATCGACTGTGCGTTGGGATCCAGAAAGGAGGAGTAGGCAAGACCACCTCCTCCGTCAATCTCGCGGACTGCTTGGCACGCCTGACCCCATCCAGCGAGAAGATTCTTCTGATCGATATGGACACCCAACGCAGCTCGTCGAAGTTACTAGGTATTCAGGATGGCACCACACCAGGGCTCCGAGATTTGCTCATGCTCGATGATATGCGGGTTCAAGACGTGATTCATGCAACGAGAATCCCGCGGCTCTATATCATTCCGTCGAGCCTAAAGCTGGCACCGGTCGAGAGTATGTTGATGATTCCAGGCGAATTTGAGAGTCCAATTTTTCGTCTCTACTCAAAACTCACGCCTGAAGCGGTTTCCGAATTTCGCTATGTGATCATCGATACGCCTCCTTCCATGGGGCCATTGATGATGAATGCGTTGGGCGCGAGTGACTTATTGATTGCGCCCATGGAAAGTGGCTCAGGCTTTTCATTCGATGGGATCGATGACCTCCTCAAAATCGTGACGCTCGTGAAATCTGAGCAACTGAAACACATTAAGCCCCCATATCATACCGATCTTCAACTCCTTGGGGTGTTGTTGACCAAGCATGATAAACGGCAGACGCTGTGCAAGGCGGTGCATAGTTCACTGTTGAATAAGTACAAGGATGACGTCATGCACACGACGATCGCGATGAGTGCAGCCGTCAAAAAGGCTGAAATCGAAGGACAAACGTTGATGCAGAATGATCGGAAGAGCACGGCGGCCCGGGATTATATGCAGCTGGCAGAAGAAGTGATCAGGCGAGTCGATGCTCGTGAGGCTGATCTTCGTTCTCAACCACAGATGACTACGGCTGAACCTGCGGTCGTGGCATAGGAGTGAGCTATGGCGAGCGATCAGAAATCGACGACATCAGATCGAGAAGGAAGTAAACCCGTGGGCGCTGCTCAGCAGCCGCAAGGGAGTAAGGAAAGCCGGCGGCTGCAAGACCTCGTGAATCGCCGGGTGAATGCCACCTTTCAAGATGCTAGCGGGCAGGATGATTTAGAAGAATTTCTCGGGACTCCTTCCTCACAGGCGAAGCAACCGGCTGTGACGAAAGTGATCCCGATGACAGTCTCTGAGGTTTCCCCGACGCCGCAACCTTCAGCACAGCCAGCAACCTCCGCGGTTAGTGTAGACAATATCCAGAATATTCCGATCGATCACATTCTCCCGAATCCCTATCAGCCTCGCCAGCAACTGAATGAAGCCGCCGACCTTGAATTGGCCGATTCCGTGAAGGAGTCGGGATTGCTACAGCCGGTTATTGTCCGTGCACTGCCGGATGGTCGCTATGAACTCGTCGCGGGTGAACGACGCTGGAGAGCCTGCCGGCAGACTGGAAAGACCTCGATTCAGGCCATTGTGCGGCCAACGAACAATCAACAAGCGGCAGTGAATGCGTTGGTGGAGAATCTTCAGCGTGAAGATCTCAGCCCCCTCGACTTAGCGCGGGCATTCGATCGGATGTTGAAGACGTTCAAGCTCGAACATCAAGAATTGTCGACCTTGTTGGGGGTGACGGTTTCCAAAATTCGTCATGCCGTACGAGTGTTGGCCCTCCCAACCGAGATTCTTGAGGAGGTGTTGGGTGCTTCGTCCGGGCTCGGCCTTCATCATGCTGAAGAGCTTCTTGCGATTCGAGATAATCCAGTTCGGCTGAAGGTCATTGTGAAGAAGCTTCTTGAGGAGAAATGGTCTGTTGAACGTTTACGCAGTGAGATTCAACGCAAAATTCGGGTGAACCGCGGGTATCAGCCGGTCAAGTTTGAAGACCGTGGCGATAAGGGCTTCCATCTGACGATCCGCCTACAGAGTAATCGGCCACAAGACTTTCCTGAAATCAAATCACGACTACAGGATGCCTTAGCCAAACTTGACGGGTTTTGCGGGTGACGGTCGTACGGTCTAAGTGGTGATACGGCGCAGGGCTCGCTTGTATATGGTATGAAAACACCTGTTGGTGTGCCTTTCGCTAAAGGAAAAAAGGTTTGTTCCAACCCTCCCACACGAGAAACTTTTCAATCATTTCGGCCAGAAGATGTCGTGTAACAGATACCGATGTATCGTTCTTGTGAGGTGGGTAGAAAATCTTCTAAAGCTTTAATTGCCGTGGTATTACGACTGCCAGGGGTGGTCCCTGGGCTTCCAGCTCTGGTTATTTAGTGTTGGAGTTATGCACAGCCAGGAGGGTTCAGACAAACAAAGTGGGAGGCTTAGCACAAAAGTGAGAGGGTTGAGACAAGAATATGCGAGAGGGATGAGACAAGATGGTGAGAGGGTTGAGCCAAGGTGAGAGGCTTCAGACAATGAGATTATTGAGAAAAGAGTAAGTGTTTCTAATATTTACTATGAACCTTTTAAACGTTCCGTTCCTTCCCACGTAAAGAATTACGTTAAAGAGAAGAATACGTTACGGAGTACGTCTATGGATCAGTCTCTTCAAAAGAAAGAAGATCGGGCCTTAGCTCGAACAGGATTGATCTATTCCGAGCTCTCAGTGTCTGAGATCCCAATGTGGCAGTTACCAGGGAAAGGAAAGGTGACACCCGATTCCCTCTCGAAGATTGTGTTTCGGATGACCGAGATAAATGGGCAGGTGGTCAAGGTGCTCATTAAGGTGTCGCCTAGTGCGGAGTGGGGATATCCCACAGTATTGGATCTCGAATATTTTCGAGCGTTCGAGCGCGCGTTGACGATGGCCTGGCAGCGAGATGGAATGGTCCCGGATGTGTTACGCATCAGTGGTCGAGAAATGATTCGGTTAACGGGGAAAGCTCCGAATGGGGACCGTCAAAAGGAAGTTCGGGACTTCTTTGAGCGGATGAGCGGATTACAATTGGTCGCACATAGTGCCAAGCATGGGAAACATGGGAAGCGGGGAACGCGCCAAGGTGTCCATATTTTCGAGCGGTTTGATCAGGAAGAATCGCCGGATGATCACAATGAACCCCGGTGGGCGCACGAAATTCGTCTTGCGGATTGGTACTGGGCGAATCTCAATAATTTTCACTGTCATATCCAAGATCAACAACTGTTTCTCGCATTACAACGTGATCTGACAAAATTGTTGTATCAACATTTACATGGGCTGTTTCGGGTTGGCCGAGGGGCGGCGTCAGAAGCGTACTCTGAATTGGCTGTGAATTTGAGCCTCAAACGGCTGTTGTCATTTTCAGAAGTCTCTCGGCAGCTCGGTCCAGCTCATCAGGAACTGGTGGCGTTAGGATTTGTCGGACGGTGGAAAATTGAGCGTGTTTCGTCAGCGCGTGGTGAGTTTACAGTGACATGGGAGGCGGGCCCAGCCTGGCATCAGGTCTATTCGACAGAGCAACAGCTGCTGCGCGCGGTGGAGCAGGGGAGTCGTCGAGAAGACATGCTGCTGCCCGCTGAGCCAGAACTGCTGTCGTCGATTGAGCTGTCAGAGGATGCCCAGATCGTATTGAAGGAAATCTATGATTTTGTCGGAAATCATGATCGTGCCTTTGAACCCTTTTGGAAAAAAGTTGCGGGGAGTTTCACCTCACCTGTGCGTCGTCGAGTGATCGCAGAAGTGCGAGAGTTGGCCATGAGTCGGCAGATTCGTACGACCCGTGCACGGGCATTAGTGTCAGCGTTTCAACGGGAAGGGCAGCGGCAGGGGTTAGCAGGGTGGAGCAAATCAGACGTGCCCAGGAAGCGGGTACGGTAAGGAGGGTGGGATTTAGGGTAAAGATCGTTTGATGTTTGGAATGTGTTGATTAGGTTCTGAACTGAGATTTGGTCAGTGGTTTTCGTTTCCTGTCTTGGTTAGCCAAGGTTCTGTGTTCCGCACCGACTAGGAACACGTTACGAGTAGAAGCTGGGGGGCACCAATATCGTCAGATTGATGCCCGCTCGGGCGAAGGCCGGTTGGCGCGTGGAGCGATGCACGCCGGCGGCGAGTTCGGCAGATGTGGCAGGACTCATGATCGAGATGAGCCGCCGCTGCAAGACGGCCTGAACCATCCGTGCGGGAGGCCCCACGGCGGACAAGAGGCCCGAATCATTCGCAGCGGAGTAGGTGACGGATCGCCCGCGACGGCCGATCCGTCCACAGCTCACGTCGATGCTCCACTGGATGAATAAATCCTGCCCAGCATCCGATCCTGTAAGCCCGCAAATGCCCTTCTCCGGATTCTTTGCCTCAAGCAGGATACGAAATGTCTCGTTCGTCATCGTGTCCCCCTTCAGGTTTTAATTTTCTTGGTGAGATCACGCGCCTTGCGCTGATCGACTTCCTGACCTTTGTTGCGGGTGTAATCAGGTGATAATACAGGTGGACTTGCGGGTGTAATCGGGTGATAATGCTGGTGAAATTGCATTAAGATGTTGAAATCACACACTATTAATATCACCACCGAGATTCTGGCGCTGATCTCAGAGATCGACGAATTCAAGGGTGCCTGGCGAGCGCTTGGTAGCTTGGAGCCTGAGCGTTTGAGCGCCTTGCGCCGCGTCGCCACGATCGAAAGCATCGGATCATCAACCCGCATTGAGGGCAGCAAACTGACTGATCGCGAGGTTGAGAAGTTGCTGGCCAATCTCAAATTCGAATCCTTCGCCACCCGTGATGAGCAGGAAGTGGCCGGCTACGCCGCAGTCATGGAAACCATCTTTAATGCTTGGGAAGAAATCCCCGTCACGGAGAACCATATTCGGCAGTTACACCGCGACCTTCTGACCTATAGCGGGAAGGATGAATATCATCGCGGCAGTTACAAGACCGTATCGAACAGCGTGGCCGCGTTCGCCGCTGACGGCAAGCAGATCGGAATTGTGTTCGAGACAGCCACACCCTTCGAGACACCCCGCCTTATGGGCGAGTTGATCGCGTGGTTGAATGAAGCCCGTGAACTCGGTCGGCTGCATCCCCTGCTGATTATCGGTGTGTTTGTCGTGGTGTTCTTGGAAATCCACCCCTTTCAGGACGGCAACGGCCGCTTGAGCCGGGTTCTGACCACCCTGCTCTTGTTGCAGGCCGACTATGCCTATGTTCCCTATAGCTCGCTTGAGAGCATCATCGAACATAACAAGGAAGCCTATTATCTGGCGCTTCGCCAGACTCAAGGCACGATCCGCACTGAGGCGCCGAACTGGCAACCATGGCTGAGCTTCTTGCTGCGCGCCTTGCAGCAGCAGAAACGGCGCCTTGCCGCCAAGGTTGAGCAGGAAAAGATAGTTCTGGCTACGCTGCCCGAGCTGTCCGTGAAAATTCTGGATTATGCACGGGACCATGGTCGCGTGACGATGAACGACATGGCTCACAACACCGGCGCCAGCCGCAATACGCTCAAAGAGCATTTCCGCAGCCTGGTCGAGAAAAAACTTATTATCCAGCATGGCGCCGGTAAGGCCACCTGGTACGCCCTGCCGTGACCGCAACAGAAACAGAAAGCGCGATCAATGTTCGTACTATTTGGAGCGAGAAATACTTTCTGTTTTTTTCATGAAACCCTCACAGCGGCCCATTCCTTCGGATCGTACGATGGCCCTGCTCGACGATGTTGTTGAGATATTTGACCTGACGAATCACGATCGGAATATTCTTGCTGGCATTGATCTCAGCGATCGCCGCTCGCTCCTTCCCTTCATTAAACAGATGCCCTCATTGGGCTATCTTCAAGATTTCATCGATAAGGTCGTGGCGGTGATTGAACAGAAGAAACCCTCACCGAAGCCGATTGCGGATCCGGTGGCGTTTCTCTTTGGTTGCTTAAAGAAAATGGAAATCAATCCGCCTCCTGGATGGAAGAGTCGGGCCGTCCGGATGTTAGAGGAAGAAGAGCGCCGGCTCAAAGCTGAAGCTGATGAATTGCGAGCGGCGGGCAGTCGAGTGGAGCGACAGCGGTGTGAGCTCTACTTCTTACGATTGTCTCCTGAACAACAGGCGGAGATCACGCGCGAAACGGACGCGGTAGGAGAGAGGGATATTCCGATGATTCAAGAAGCGAAACGAGAGCAACGGTATCTGGAACTCATTCGCGCATTGATGCGCCAGGAGACGACGACATCGAGCCGGTAGGGGAGAGATCAGTCAGTATTTTCTCACGGGTGTGTGCGTGTAGGACGAAGGGGGATGTATGGCGATACGAATCAGCATTGCAAATCAAAAAGGTGGCTGCGGCAAGACCTCGACGGCCATTAATCTGGCGGATGCGCTGCGGCGGATGGGCTACAAGGTGTTGTTTGTGGATTGTGACGCCCAGGCGAACGCGACGAAGCTTCTACAGATGCAGCCGGAAGCGAATCCAGGCGTGACGGAACTGATTCTGAATCCTGATACGAAACTCGATGACTGCCTCACCGCCACGAAGTTGCCCAACGTCTCGTTGGTGCGCGGCAGTATTCGGCTCGCGTCGGTGGAAAATCGGCTGCGCGAACCCTCGTTGTATCCGATTCCCATTGGCGTGTTGAAGGGAAAGGTCCGGAAGGAAACGGACTTTGATATCGTACTATTCGATACGCCGCCGTCATTGTCGCTCATTACCATGAATGCCTTGGCCGCGAGTGATTTTGTGATTGTGCCGATGGAAAGTGGCTCGGGGTTTTCCTTCGATGGATTGGATGACCTACTCAATATCATCGCCACCGTGAGGAACAGCGTGCAACCGGAGTTAGCGATCCTGGGGGTGTTGTTGACCAAACATGACTCGCGCCGGAACGTCTGCCAAGCGGTATTTCAGATGGTCCAAGATCGGTTTAAGGGTGATTGCCTGTCGACGACGATTTCCATGTCCACCGCCGCGCAAAAGGCAGAATTGCAGCGCGATACGGTGTTGCAATATGACCGGAAATGCTCGGCGAGCCGTGACTATATTGCCTTAGCCAACGAGGTGGTCAGTCGATTACATACGCCGACTCCGACCGCGCGGGTGAAGCCGGAGGTCGCAAAGGTGGTTGCAGAAACGTTGAGGGCAGAGGCCCCGGAGGAAGTGGCCTCTGCGTGATTACTAGCGCACGGCCATGTTTGGATATGTAGGCGGCTGCTACAAACGATGAGCACCGTCAAGTTTCCCGAGACTCCGATCGAAGGTGCCCAGCGGCAGATGACCGGCCTTGCGGGCGATTTCCAGCACGAGACAATCAGAGAAACCCAACGAGGGACGAGCGCGGAAATGGGTCAGTGCCAAGGCGACGGTATCGGCATCCTGAAGCGTTAAGTCCTTGTGATGCAATAGGAGTGCGACCGCGTTGGCGATCTGCGCAGGAGCGCGCTGATACACCGCGTCGAGCACCCACAGGGTTTCTGCCAGCACGAGGGTCGAGACCCACGCCCCTTTGGCCACAAACGTCTCCGCGGCAGTGGCCTGGCGTGCATCGTCGCGCACCAACAGTCGCACCAAGACATTCGTATCAACCGCGTGCATATTTCTGACGGATGTGCGTTCTGATACCGCCCTTCACGCTGGTCGAGGCTTTTCGCTTGGGGTTGCCATCGGGAAACAGCGCGTCATGCACGTCTGCCAGGGTGTGCTGTCCAGCTTTTCGTACAATGACCTCTTCGTTCTTCTCGTCCCATTCGAGCACCGACCCGGGTCCGACCCCGAGTTTCCTGCGAATCTCGGAAGGGACGGAAATCTGACCTTGAGCGGTCAGTCTGGAATGTGCGAGCGGCATGGGTAATACATTACCACGGTAATGCACCACAGTCAACGGTAGAGAACACATCGCCTGTTCTGTTTATGGTGTGGCTCCTTACGGCGGGTCACCATGACGCGGACAACCGTACTGCTAGGAGGCGAGACACATGCGGTTTGTAGCGCTGTAGGGGCGGCGACAACGGTGAGCACTTACGATGGCGGAGGCAGCGGAGATGTGAGGGGTTACCGAGTGAACTTTTTGTCCGTGGAGTAGCCGGTATGACGCCGCGAGGGCCGAGGGGTTGCAGGATCCGGCGGCTCGGCTCACGTGGTGTTTGTGGATGAGGAGCTCCGCTGCCGCGTGACCGCCGCGGCGACTACCACACGAGAATGCTCGGCATCGAGACCACTCCTTTGTGATGGGGGAGACCATGGGGATCATGGAAGGGGCAGGGGCGTCAGTCAGCGGCTGTCTGGGTCATGACAACGGGTCGCAGATGAGCGTCTTGAACTGCGAGACGGACAGAATGGTGGTCGTGATGAGCGTACAGGCCTGTGTGAAATCGTGGTCACCGGTCATGAGCCAGTTCGCTTGGGTGGCGAGAGCACACGCGAGAAATATCGCGTCGGTCGGATCCGGCGGGTAGGGGAGTGTGCCAGGGATATCCACGAGGACCGTCACGGTTTCAAGCCGGATCAGCCACTGATGCAGTAGGTCCGGCGAGAACCCGAATTTCTGGCGGGTGAGGACTGTCTTGTCCTCGGCAAGAATTTTTGTGGAGACGACCCAGTCCCACCCCGGTTGGGTCACGACCCACCGCAGCACCAGTTCCTGGTTTCGGTTTTTGAGGGCGGCTGACACCAAGACATTGATGTCCATGACGACCGTCACCGACTGGTCCTGACGGCCGCAACTTCTGCAGCAATCTCAGCATCCGTGCGCTGGCGGGCTTGCGGCAAGGCTTGCGTGGTCTTCAGCAGGTGGTGCAGCGTGGTGGCAGGCACTGGCTCGTCCGCGTTCCCCGGCTTGAAAGGGCATATCGGAGCGAGTGACCTGGCCCGAGTCTTCGACGACCACATATGTTCGGTACGCCCGCATCGGCATCACCTCGTCTCAATATTCTGATCAGGCGTGCGTCTTAGTGCAAGCCTGTTGGGGATTTGCTCGCGCCGTACCACGGTGCACGTGTTCGCGACCGGCGAGACAACCGTGCTGCAGGGCGGTCCCACCGGTCCCTCATCCCGACTGCCGCAGTCTGGGGTGGTCACTGGGAGGTAGAGAGTGAGGGCACAGGCGGGTGGGGATTATTACGAGAGACGACCAGCACGGGACGGATTTGAGCGGCTAATCCTAGATCGGCCGGTCAGATTGCACCCAGCTTGGCGTTCATCAATGGTATTGAGCACTTCTTGGACGACGGTACGAGGCGGGAGAAGAGTGACGGCGTTGGCGTCGGCTAAGTCCATCATTTCGGTCACGATCTGTTCGGCCTGTGTCGCGATGTG
>JBBRRN010000019.1:0-16174 GCA_038200685.1 Nitrospirales bacterium | reverse complement strand
TGGGGCTCTTCTAAGGACGCTGGATTTCTGTCGCAGGCGTTCCATACAACAGGGATTGAACGAGCAGGGTTCATGCCAGGAGAAAGGGGGCCTTCCAGCTTGATTGACAATGAAGAAATTCGCATGCTGAAATGCGCGGTATGTCGATTGGAAAGATATAAAGAAATGAAGGGGGTTGCATTATGGATATGATGGGACGTGTGGGGCTGGTCGAGATTCCGATCTTGATCGCGCCCGATCAAAAGGTCTGGATGGATCGCATGATTAAGGAAGGCAAGATCGCCATTCCTCCAGGCGGAACGCTGGAAAAAGGTTCGCTCTATTCGATGTTTGTCCGCATGCTTCTGCATAACGCGATGGAAGAGCAGAAGCGACAAGAGGTACTTGACGCGGAAGACGAGGACGACGAATAAGCAGGAGGATTAAAACGGTTCCTTGCGTCGTTCTCACTTCGCTCAAGCCCTCGGCGTACCGCAAAGGGTACGCCTCGGGTTCTCGCTTGTTGCGGCCTTGCAATCAACTCGTTTTGAGCATCCTGCGGGACTCAAGCGACTGTATCTGAAAAGATTCAGAACTGTATCGAAAGAAATTCATTCGCCTACGCGGGAAACTACGGCTGTAAAGCCGTGGGGCTTCACTCGCGGCGAGATCAGAGTCTCTTCATT
Source organism: Nitrospirales bacterium (assembly GCA_038200685.1). GTDB lineage: Bacteria > Nitrospirota > Nitrospiria > Nitrospirales > Nitrospiraceae > Palsa-1315. The sequence goes on along the minus strand of JBBRRN010000019.1, from coordinate 15,509 downwards.
GCGGAATGCGCGGCTTTGATGGTGTGTTCGATATCGCGGGCTGAGTGAGCGGTCGAGAGGAAGGCGGCTTCGAATTGAGAGGGGGCCAGGTACACCCCCTGTTCCAGCATCGAGTGAAAGAATTGCCCGTATCGTTTTGTGTCGGACAATTTCGCGGTATTCCAATCCACTACAGGGCCTGACGCAAAGAAGGCTCCAAGTATCGAGCCGACTCTGGTTTGCGTGAGCGGCACACCCGCTTTTTTCGCAGCTTCTCCAATTCCTTTGGCGAGAACTGACGACTGCTCTTCCAGTTTCTTGTAGACCCCGCGGGCTTTGAGCTGCTTGAGCGTTTCAATGCCGGCGGACACGGCTAACGGATTTCCCGACAACGTCCCCGCCTGATAAACCGGCCCTAACGGCGCGATCAGATCCATAATCTCTCTCCGCCCTCCGTAGGCACCGACCGGCAACCCTCCGCCGATGATTTTCCCCAGCACCGTGAGGTCAGGTTTGATGCCGTAGAGCGCTTGGGCTCCCCCGTAGGTCACGCGAAACCCGGAGATGACTTCGTCGAAAATCAGGAGGATGCCCTGTTCTTCGGTGAGTCGACGGAGCGCATGAAGGAATTCAGGCGCCGGCGGTACAACACCCATGTTTGCGGCGATCGGTTCCAGAATAATGCAGGCCAACGTGTCCCGCTGATTCTTGACGATCTGTTGTACTGCCCGGATGTCGTTGTATGGGGCGGTCAAAGTGTGTTTCGCGAAGTCCACCGGGACTCCAAGCGAATCTGGAATTCCCAAGGTAGCCAACCCTGAACCGGCCTTGGCCAACAAATAGTCGCTGTGGCCGTGATAGCACCCTTCAAATTTGAGAATGTTGTCTCGTTTGGTAAAGCCGCGTGCGACACGAATCGCGCTCATGACCGCCTCGGTGCCGGAGCTGACGAGCCGGACCTTTTCCATGGAGGGGAAGGCGTCGCGGATCATGCGGGCGAGCGTCACTTCCAGTTCAGTCGGCGCGCCGTAGCTGGTCCCGCGTGCGGCAGCCTTTTTGATCGCGTTGATGACCGATGGAGCGGCATGGCCCAAAATCATCGGGCCCCATGAGAGGACATAGTCGAGGTAACTGTTCCCATCGACATCGTAAAGGCGGGCCCCTTTGGCGCGCGCGATAAACCGGGGTTGGCCTCCGACAGAGCGAAAGGCGCGCACCGGGCTATTCACGCCTCCAGGAATTACTTGCTGCGCGTCGGCAAACAGCTTGGCAGAACGAGTGGTTTTCATGATGGGCGCGCACAGTACCACGCAGTTGAGCCTTGGTCAAGAAAGAGAAGGCTCACGTGACGTAATGGAACAACTGGGGCCAAACCACTGACTGAAGAGATACACTCGTCAGCATTTTTTTGATACAGACGGTGTTGTTTCGAGCTAGAGAATTTTCATAATCCCTTGTAGTCATGCCTATATACGTGACAAATCGATTGGGCCTAACTCTTGCTCAATCATTATGTGGGTATGATTTGAGACGTTAGGCAGCGATCGAGGGAACAACGATGAAGATTATCTGTTCGTGGTGCCGGCAAGAAGGGAAGGCCGAGTTCGTGGGCGAGAAGGCTCCTCTCGACGACGCGCGGGAAACGCATGGGATTTGCGTGGCCCATTGCCGCAATGTTGAAACTCATTTGAGGACATCGCTTCGCACGGATTCCCGTTCTGGAGTTTCGTCCAGATGGTCTTCTCCGTTCTTTCGAACGTGGAGAGGCGTGCTGAACGTGACGAAGAAGATACGACCGTAGAACAGGCGCATCTTCTTCGTCGATCTGTCGGAAGGTGCGCTCGCGTTTACCCCTGAAACATCTTGAGCAACTGATCGATCCCTCCGGTTTCAATCTTGCCGTTTGGTGTCACTTTATCGATCACATTGGGCAGCAAGCTAGATAGTTGCGTGCTTGCGACATCCGGTGAGACGCCGGCCTTGCTTGCAAATTGGCTCAGGAAATTGCTTCCCAGGCCCTGCTTGATCTGATCCGCTGTGATGGGCAGGTTTTGTCCTGTGCCCACCCAGGAGTTTACGATATCGCCGAGTCCGTTCTTTTGGAATGATTGGACAATGCCGGCTAATCCCCCCACGCTGCTATTTTGTCCGAGCAAGCCCGTGAGAGCCTGCAAGAGAGGGTTCTTCCCCGCCTGCCCGCCCATCGCCCCGCTGACTGCTTGTCCCAATTGATCCATGAGTCCCATTGGTGATTCCTTTCCTTGCCGGATTTTGAAATATACCGCCGACGTTGTACGCGTGCTGCAGTCTCGCCAGTAGCCTGTGTGGCCGTCCAACGATCGGTGGTCTACGGCCTCAACCAGAATTTCTACCTTACTGGAAGGGCATGTTCGTTACCAATCGATGCTAGCTGGGTGAAGGTCCACGTTTAGGTTGCCGTGGTCGGGTATTCGTCTTCCGGTTCGGTTCCGCATTGATTGCGTTCATCCCCCAGTGGGCCCGCTGGGCTCTTTCCCGTTCGGATACGGCAAACAGCACGTGAAACGGCGTCGCTCGTCGCGCGCCCATTCCCGCCTGTCCGCTTCCCCAGGCCTCCCCTGCATCGCACAAGATCTCAAGAAAGGTTTCATATTCAGTCTCGTCGTTGGATAAGACAGAGGCAGCATCGGTGATGAGTAAAATATAGCCCTTGGCCGGCAGCCATTCCAGATCAGCTAGACATTCTTCCAAGGCGTCCCAGTTGTGGCCGAAGTAATCGGGGAATTCCAATGCCCGCGCAAATTCCGCAAACAGAGTTGCCGGTGTTTTGCAGAGACGGCCCTTGATGACCTTCAGCGCCAATCCAGGCGGTGGGTGGGCGAGCGATTCGGCGGACTGCTCAGCTGTGACGATGAGCAATGAGGTCCAGGGGGCTTTCGTCGATTGAAGATAGGTGGTCAATGCTGGTGTGGATTTCGGAGTCATGGTGTCTCAGTCAGTGGGATGAATGTTCGGTAATGGTTGCCGGTATAGTAGGCCCTGCCAGTGTCTTGTTCGATGACGATCCGTTCTGCGTCCCGCGAGCGGCCGCGTACTTTAGGGTTCACATCATATTCACGATAGTGGCCTGGGGGAAGGCGACGTTCGCGATTCTGAAACACCCTGCCGCCGATATATCCAGGGAGGGCCTTACCCTCATGTTGCTGAATTGCCTCAAGTAGGTCCTTGGCTTTCTGTAAAGGGTCCTTCGCAGCTCGATGCCGCTGTCCATCGAGAGGTGGCGTGGCATCGTGAAGAGCTGGCGCTGAGGACTGAACGGATGGGACAGAGACAGGCGGTACGGTCGGTTCATTGGACGAGCCGGCGTTGGGAGAACCTGTACCGCCGAACAGTAGCCCTGCAAGGACGACGAGTATTCCACCAATCTTCCAAATTCGATCCATAGCGTCGCATTCGTATCACGAGGAGAGGAAGCACAGTGCGAACCCTAGCACGCACGATCTTGGAGGATCAACGGGCGTAAGAGGAGCGGGCGCTCTAGCAGGATGCTGAAATAGTCGCTTGTCTCACCCGCCCGGCCCCGGCGCGCCGAGACGCGCCTTTTCCCATACAGCGTTCTCGCATCGTTCAGACCTTCAACGGGGACCCGGCCGCCTCACTAACTCGGCGGCGCGCACAGACGTGGTGCTCCTTATTCGTCGCACCGTGCGCCCCAGGGGGTACGCCTCGGCCCTTCACTTGCTGCGGCCTTGCTGGACAGCCTGTTTGAGCATCCTGCGGGAGTGTGTTCCTGTGGTGCCGCTCGACTGAGCTCGGCGCAGGAACACGCGGGGACCTTCGAAGTGCTGCTGTGTCAAAATGGTTGTTCCGCAGCCTGCGAGGCCAGAAATTGTTGCTATCGTTCATCTGCCAGCGTAGCATCCAACCTATTCATCTTGCTGATGATGTTCTCCTGTCAGGCATCTCCCGGCCACCGTGCGGGCAGGCTCCGAAGACGACCCAACGAGGTGCAGATTGGAATCCGCAGTAGACCAGCTTGAATTTGTGACAGTCGAAGGACTCCTGGCCTACGGGGAGATGCTGGCGCGTCGCACTGCCAGTGAGGGAGTTACATTCCCACCCCTCCCAACTTCCTCAGTCGATCGACCACAGCGAACCCGTGATGCGATGGAGAAGATCAGGGTGTTTGTACAGGGTGCGCAAGGGGATTTTCCTGGGGCAGAGGAGTATCGGGCCGCCCGTCGCACGCTGATCGAAGAGGGATGCCGGGGTGACGAACTGGTGTTCTTTGCCGCCTGGAATGCGCTCCTTGCAGCAGGCGAGTTGGCCCCGCTCTTCCGCGTGCCAATCGGGTCAGTGCAGAAGCCGACGCATCGTCGGCCGGTAGCGATCGTGCCGCGCGCCCAACTGACGCCGCAATTGGTCGAGGATCGTATCGTGCTGGACTTGGGCGAGGATCGGTTTTGGCTCTTGCCGCGCGATTTAACCGGTCGCACGCTCCTGTTTACGATGCGTCATGGTATCTCACGCATGGAGAGCAGCACCTATCGAGTCGGGCGCCGCCTCGCGAACGTGCTGGATCCTGAGCGAGGCGTCCCCAAAGCCGACGCAGTCGGTGCAGCCCTGGCCCGGATGCTGGGCGTGGTCGGGCAACAATTGGATTTCTTGCATATTCACAACTACCTCGATCCGCGTACCTTCGTCCATCTGGTGAGCCACAGTCCCAATACGCGGCAATTGTACGAGCGGGTAACCACGGCATTGATGCAGGCGCACCATGCTGAGGCGCTCCCACCAGCCTGCGATCCCGCGTTAGACTCCCAGGATTTCGGATGGGTCACAGGTCTGGAAAAGAAGGTGGAAGCCGAGGAGTCCGCACAGGTATTCGGCGTGGATGTATCGACGGCCAAGCGCCTGATCAAACATCCTCTCTACAGCTACCCGGGTGGGCATTCTTTCTTCGATGTCTATGTGGATATCGTCGATGGCTTCCGCCGGTTGGGTCAGTTCCACCAGGGGAAGGCCGTGTGCGTGTACAGCCACAGCTCCACATTGCGGGCGCTCATGATTTATCTCGATCCTAGGCCCTTTCGCGAAGCCTTCAGCGAGTTTGGCGAATATAAGGAAGGGCAGGATAACGTCGTCTTGCTGGCCTACGAACAGGGACTCTTATCCGGCTATTCCACCGCGGTGGGGTTGTCAGCGCGGGAACGGGCGGTACGGGAGACCTGGGTGAAGGTCGAGCGCGAACGCCGAGATCGGATTACGCTTAAGCCCCGACAGATCAAGCGCGTTGTGGCATTGGTCTCGGGTGGCGATTTTGCCGGTGCCGGCGCCGCATTGAAAGAGTTGTGCGTGACAGGACAACGGTTTGGCCTGGAAGTCTACTTCGTCCGTCACGGATTCTTAGGTCTGGCCAACAACTGGATCAATGCCGTGACCGAGCACGATACCCGAGGCATGGGCAGCCATGCGAGCAGTCCGATCGGGAGCAGCCGGTTCGAAGATTTTAAGGACGAACAGGTGCAACAGGCCACCATGCGGCATCTTCGGCCCTATATGGAAGACGGAGCCTTGGTGGTCATTGGTGGAGACGGGAGTCTTCGGGGCGCGCGGGCGCTCTATGAAGGATTTGGGGTCCAGGCTGTAGGGATTCCTGGCACGATCGATAATAATCTCGCGGGGACGACCTCCCTGGGTTTTCATTCGGCCGTGTCTCTGGCGAATCAATCCATCGAGTCGCTGAAAGCCACCAGTTCCGCCATGGGCAGCGTCTTTTTCGTTGAGATTATGGGAGCGGGGTCCGGCCATCTTGCCCTCGCCTGTGCCTATCAGGCCAGAGCTGAAGGTCTCTTGGTCAACGAGCATCCCGATCCCGACGCGTATATCGACGACTTCATTCTGGGCACGCTCACCCGCACCTTTGGCGTCCCGAATAAAAGCCATCTGTTTGTGGTGGCGGAACAGACGCCCCATCGCCATCACCCGGATGGCGGCGTGCGCGGTCTTGTCGAGTATGTCGCCGGCACGCTCACCACGTGGCCACAGTTTCAGGCACGCTCTGGTGAATATCGCCTTGCCCCTGCAACCAAAGCCACGATCCTCGGGCACACGCTACGGGGGGCGCCCCCGACTCCCGAGGACAAGACCATCGGACAAGATCTGGCCTATGAAGCGATTCGCCGTCTTGTCAAGGAACCGGAGCGGGTGGTCGGATGCATGTTGGCCTATCGCGGACCAGGCACCATTGAGGCGATCCCACTCCACGCGGTGGCGCCGAAGCAGTTCGACTGGGAGATCTTTGCCCGCATGCATGGAAGTGAGCTGCCCTAACCCGCATTATTCATGAACACTTCTGCTGCAATCGCCGATCCGCTGCTGCGACAAGCCTACGGCCAGCGGGCTCGCCCCTCAGACCCTCCACATACTGCACGAGTATGCATCGGGTCTTCAGGGCTCCGCGCGCTGGTCTCGCGACGCGGCTCAGCGATTTCGCGACGAACCGTCATGAATAATGCGGGCTAGCGAGATGAATGGAACGCGGCGATTCACCGTGAAGGCCGTACCCTGAGTCCATCTCTCCTCATCGTCATAGGGCGATTCCATCATGGATGAACGAGGCGGCCTGCGTCTGAAATGGCGGTTGCGTTGTGGGCTTGGTGGTCGTTTGCTAGAATGGCATATCTAGACATCGTCGTGAGCAGAACGGGGAAAGCAGGGCGCGCGCAAAATGCGGGATACGTTGGAATCTCATTTCCCGCCCGTCTTGTCTGTCTCAAGCCGCGCGTATTCCGATTGACCAATATCCAGTGACAGCATTGTTTATGCGTAAAGCCAAAATCGTGTGCACGATCGGCCCCGCCAGAAATTCACCTACCTTGCTGGATCAGTTAATTGAGAGCGGCATGGATGCGGCACGACTCAATTTTTCTCACGGGACTCACGAGTCGCATGCGCGCGCGGTCAAGGCCATTCGCGAAGCAGCGGATCGTCGGCACGTGGCGGTGGCGATCATTCAGGATCTGCAAGGACCGAGGATCCGTGTCGGAGTTGTCGATCAGGACGGCCTCGATCTGGTTGCCGGCCAGAAGCTGAGGCTCGTGACGACTCTGCTCCGGTCCGGCGGTCAACTCGGCGTACAATCGATCACTCCCTCCGGCATGCGTGAGATCCCGGTGACATACCAATACCTGGTACGGGATGTCCTGCCAGGCGCCCGCATTCTCATTGACGATGGGCTCATCGAGCTGATGGCTGTCCGAATGACCGGCGGCGCCGTCGAGTGCGAAGTCGTGATCGGGGGACGACTCACCTCTCACAAGGGCATGAACCTGCCGGATACTCGCATCAGCGCCCCCACGTTGACAGACAAAGATCGAGAGGATCTCCGGTTCGGTATCGCGCAGGGGGTGGACTATGTGGCTCTCTCGTTTGTGAGGGGTCCCGATGACGTGGTGGCTGCAAAGAAGTTAATGGCCGAATGGGGCGGCGATATGCCGATTATTGCGAAGATCGAAAGACCGGAAGCGGTGGAGTGCTTGGATGCAATTCTCGATCAGGCGGACGGCGTGATGGTGGCGCGGGGCGATCTGGGAGTGGAGATGGGGCCGGAGGCGATCCCGCTCCTCCAGAAGCGCATCATCGCTGAAGCCAACCGCCGCCGCCGTCTCGTGATCACGGCCACTCAGATGTTGGAGTCCATGACGCACCATATGAGACCGACAAGGGCCGAAGCGTCGGACGTGGCCAACGCCGTGCTCGATGGAACTGATGCGGTTATGCTGTCCGCAGAAACGGCAATCGGACAGCATCCGGTTGAAACAGTCCGAGTCATGGACCGAATCGTTCGCGCTGCAGAAGAAGGGCCTCGATCGTGGCATAGGCGCACATCCGACGAGCCACAGGGAGAAGGCTCATTCCCGGAAGCCATTTGCCATTCGGCCTCTTCGGCAGCCTCAGTCATCGGGGCGAGCGTCATTGTGGCATTCAGTGAACGGGGTACGACGGCGCGCTTGCTCTCGAAGCAGCGACCCGACGCATCAATTATTTCATTCACTCCATTTGAGGCCGTACGGCAGCGGATGGCACTGTACTGGGGTGTGATACCCCACGCGATGCGACAGATCGATCTAACCGATGACCGAATCGATGAAGCGGAACGCCGCCTGAAGACCGAGGGACTGGCGACAACGGGACAGCGGATCGTGATTCTGTCAGGGACCAGGATTGGTCAGCCCGGGGAGACCAATTTTATGAAGTTACACACAGTCGGCTAAACTGAACCTGTTGAGCCGGCCCAGTCCCCGCACAGCGCCAGCTGACAGAGGGCTCCATTGCCGACGTACCCAAGGGAAGCGTACTCAGTTTATCCAGGAGGAGTAAAAATTGGAAGAACAGTACCCATGGTGACATCCAACGTTGTGGGGTGGTTCCTGTTTTCCTTGTGTCAGTTGCTTGTCCTGGTGTTGTCATCCGGAGATGGGCTCGCGCAGGCCGGGTCCATCAAGCATTCACCGTCCGACGTGGTGAAGCGGTATGTGGAGCTCGATCACAAGGGGGCGCGGCTCGATGCCATGTCGGCCGAAACGGTCGCGTCCTACACGGGGTGGAATGAAGAGCCGGCGTGGGGGCATGTTGTCGTGACGCGCGGGTTTGTGGTGGCGGAGCAGTATCGTCAATGGGAGGTGATCGATAGGCTGGAAGTCATCATTCCTGTGACCTTTGAGGTCATTGGCTCGGTGTATCTGGAAACCGCCGGGTTCGTTCAGCGGGTTGAGACTGAAGAAGTTCGGTTTCGCGTGAAAGGCGTCAAGAATCGATGGAAGATTGTCGAGCCGATGCTTCCTCCTCACGTGGGGCAGAAGCGGATAGTGAATTTCGTGCGCGAAGCGCTGGTGAAGGAAACCGATCCAACGAAACGAGAACGTCTAGGGGTATTACAAGAAGAGCTGCGAAAGGCAAAAGAATAATGGGAAAGACCTCGGTCGAGCTGTTGATCTTCGATCTGGACGGGACCCTCATCGAGTCGAAATGGGACATTGCTGCGTCGGTCAATTTCACATTAGCTGCGTTGGGTCTGCCACAGCGTCCCATTGAGGAAATCTTCGGGTTTGTAGGGGACGGGGTCAAACAGTTATTGCGTTTGTCGGTCGGTGAGAACAGTCGGATCACCTTCGACGAGGCGTTACGGGTGTTCAGGAGCCAGTACTTGGCTCATTGCCTCGATCGCACGACCTTCTATCCCGGCATTGGAGAGATGCTCACGCATTTCGCAGGCAAGCGGAAGGCCGTCGCCACCAACAAGTCGATTGAGTACACCAACGCAATTCTTCAAGGACTCGGGGGGGATCATTTTCAATGCATCGTCGGAGGCGATTGCGGGTTTGGATTGAAACCGGAGCCGGGTATGCTGTTGCATGTGATGGAGCAGCTGAACGTATCGAAAGAACAGACGGTGCTCATCGGGGACAGCACCAACGATATCAACGGCGGGCATAATGCCGGGATCCGCGTCTGTGCAGTCGGGTATGGCATGGGGAACCGACCCAAGATGGAAGCCTGCCGCCCGGACTGGTTTATCGAACGACCGGAAGAACTCATGGAGCTATTTATATGAAACATAGATCAGGGCTCAGGTTGTGCAAACAAGAGTCATGTGATCCGAGCCGCTCCCGCATCCTCGCAGGAGGTCTGTTTCTCGCCCTGAGCCTCAGCCTGATCCCGATCTCATCACATGCGGGCTCGTTCGGGTTAGCGGATCGTGTCGTGGAACAGAAACTGGCGAACGGGCTGACTGTGCTGATGGTCGAACGGCATCAGACGCCGGTGGTCTCCCTCAACATGACCTTCGGGGTCGGGGGAGTCAACGAACAGGTCGGGCAAACCGGCCTGGCGCATCTCTACGAACATATGGCGTTCAAGGGTACGAGGACGGTCGGGACGAAGAATTATGAAAAAGAGCGGCCTATTCTCGAAGAGTGGTTTCGAGTGGGGACCGAGCTGGAACAGCGGCAACGAGAGCTTGCCCGGAAGAGCCCGGAGAGATCTGCCAGTTCTGAAGATCGGGCAGCCATCGAGAAGCTGCAGAAACGATTCACCGAACTGCAAGATCAGGCGGGCCAGTTCGTGGCGGGCAATGAAATGGCCTTGCTCTACCAACGTCACGGGGGGGTCGGGCTCAATGCGGCGACCGGCAAGGATTTGACCCGCTATATGATCAACCTCCCGGCGAATCGTCTGCCTTTGTGGGCTGCGCTCGAAGCCGATCGTATGGCGCATCCGGTCCTCCGTGAATTCTACAAGGAACGTGGAGTGGTTATGGAGGAGCGGCGATTGCGGAATGACGACAGCCCCAATGGACTGTTGTACGAAACCTTCACCTCGGCTGCCTTCCGCGCGCATCAGTATGGTATTCCGACGATCGGCTGGGAGTCGGATATCCTGTCGCTCACACCGGCCGACACCGAAGCCTTCTTCAAAGCCTATTACGGTCCCGGCAATGCGACGATCGCCATTGTGGGCGATATCAATCCGAAGGAGGTTATGACGTTGATCGAGCACACATTCGGCACGATCCCGGCTTCGCCCGCGCAGCCTCCGCTCGTCACGATTGAGCCGCCTCAACGGGGGGAGCGCCGGGTGGAGGTGGAGTTCGATGCTGAACCGTCGCTGATCATCGGGTTTCACAAACCGGCGCTGGGCCATCCCGACGATTATGTCTTCGACGTCATCGATGCGGTGCTGAGCGACGGACTCACCTCGAGGCTGTATACGAGCCTGGTCCGTGAGAAACGGATTGCCGCCTCGGTCGGCTCCGATTCGAATTATCCAGGGGTCCGCTCCCCGAATCTGTTCATCCTCAATGCCACGCCGCTTGCGCCCCATACGACGGCAGAAGTCGAAGCGGCCATCTATGCCGAGATCGAACGGCTCAAGACGGAACCGGTCTCAGCCAAGGAGCTTGAAAAGGTGTTGAATAATCTCGATGCCGATTTGGTTCGTGCGCTTCGATCCAACGGAGGACTTGCGTCCCAGTTAGCACTCTTTCAGACGGTGGCGGGAGACTGGCGCTACGCGTTAAAATCCCGAGACAAGATTGCTGCCGTCACGGTGGCTGATATCCAGCGTGTGGCAGCTGAATATTTCACGAAATCGAACCGAACCGTGGCGACGTTGGTGAAGAAGGCCGGAGAAAGACATGTTGCGACGGCGCCGCAGCACGAGGTGGCGCGATGAGAGACGTGACACATGAAACGCGAAACGTGAAACGATGGGGTGTTGTTCTGTTCTCGTTAATCATGGCGGTCGCCATTCCATTGCTGGCTGCCTGTGCTGGAAGTTCGACGCTGAGCGATCCCAGGCAGATGACGTTTAAGCCCGTAGAGTTTACTCCGCCCGAACCGGACCGCGTGGTGTTCGAGAATGGGATGGTCGTCTACCTCCTGGAAGACCATGAGTTGCCCTTGGTCAGTATGACTGCAACGATGCGAACGGGCGGCTGGCTCGATCCCGCAGACAAGATTGGGTTGGCATCGTTGACCGGTTCCGTCATGCGGATCGGTGGGGGTGGCGGTCTGTCGGCTGAACAAGTGGATGAAGAACTCGAACAGTTCGCCGGGGGTCTCGGTATCTCGATCGGGCGGCAATCCGGTTCAGCGTCGCTCGATGTGCTCAGCAAGGACTTGAAGCGGGGACTCCAGATTTTCGCTGGACTCATTCGGACACCTACCTTTGAACAGGAGAGGGTTGAACTGGCCAAGCTGCAGACCATCGAAGGGATCCGCCGCAGGCAAGATAACCCCGGTGCGATCGTTGGACGTGAGTTCGTCAAGCTCTTGTACGGAGAGGATCATCCGTCGGCGTGGGAAAGCAGTATCAAATCCATCACCCGCATCACCAGAGATGACCTGGTCGCGTTTCACCGGAAGACCATCCATCCGAACGGCATGATCGTGGGCGTGACAGGTGACTTCAATAAATCCGCCATGCTGGCCCTCCTGCGCGACGTATTCGGCGATTGGAAACAAGGCGAGGTGCCGGTCCTGAAGATTGCCGACGTGCCCCAGAGCCAGGTGCCGAAGCCCGTCGTACGGTTTGCAAACAAGGAAACCTCGCAGACGCATCTCCGCCTCGGACATCTTTCGATCAAAGAGCAGGATCCGGACTATGTGGCGTTGGCGATCGCGAACGACATTCTGGGCGGCAGTTCGTTTCGCAGCCGTCTCTTCAACGACGTGCGCACCAAGCGGGGCTTGGCCTACTCGGTCGGTAGCCGTTTGAACTCCGGGGCATACGATCAAGGGGTCTGGCTGATGCGCGCAGAGACAAAGCTGCCGTCGACGCAAGAAGTCATCGCGCGATTCGTGGCAAACATGGAGCGGATGCGGACGGAGTTGGTGACGGACAGCGAGCTGGCAGAAGCGAAAGAGGCGTATGTAAACTCGTTTGTGTTCTCCTTTTCCAGCCCATCCGCGATTGTGGGCCGGTTGATTGAACTGGAATACGACGGGCTTCCCAAGGATTTTCTCCAGCAAGTGCGTGCCCGCGTGATCGCATTGACGAAAGAAGAGATTTTGGCGGCGGCAAAGAAACATTTTAACCCAGAGCGACTGACCATTGTTGCCGTTGGGTCCGGCGAGGCCCTGCCGAAGTTGCTGTCGGGCTTCGGGGACGTGAAGGAAATTAAGTTGGCTCCGGAGAGCTGAGAAAAGAGCGGGCGGGTGACCCGTGATCTCCTGTGCTCGCGCAACGCGCGGTCTCGGAAGGATGTGGAGGGGGTAGTCAGACCATCCTTCTTGCTCGCAGAGCGCGCACGATCAGAATGTGCTCGCTCGATGCGCGCAGTGAAGGACAGCCTGGCTACCCCCGTAGAAGCGAGTAAGCGTGGAATTGCCATTGAAAGAGGAAAACTGCTCGCTCGACGGTCGCAAAGGGGAATGGCCGAGCCATCCGTCCTGGGGAATGAAAGCTTCCGGAGCTTTGGTAGGGAGGAGAGGGGAGCAGATGGTCGAGGCGAGGCTTGTGCAGCGCGCCCAGCCCAGAGCATAGTGAGTGAAGAAAGCGATCGTTCTATAAGCACGGATTGTATGAACTCGAACACCTACCTGGATATGTGTTGTGAAGTAGGTTGACGAAGTCATTCCACTCCAGCGCAAGTCGATCGGGGTTCAGTACACTCGACATTGAGGAGTAGATTGGTGTGAGATTCGATTACTGCGAAGGCTTAAAAATTAGTTCTCTCGATTCCCGCATTCAATGTCCACCCAATCTTGAATATCCCACTCCTCCTCGCAAGATAGAGGTTCTTTTCATAGGATGGAATCCTCCCGGAGTAAAGCATTTCTGGAATAGCCAGGATGACAAGCTTTTTGCTGATCTCACGTGGGTATTCGGACAGTTGGGTTGGTCGTACAAGCGAGATCTATGGGAGGTCTTTCGTAAGAGAAACTATTACTTGGTTCATGCCGTCAAGTGCTGGCAACGAGCTAAGTTTCTATGGAACATTCCAGGTCTTGTTGACACTTGTTCGAGAAACTTGCTCGTCAAGGACATTGAGGACCTAGGTCCCAAGACGATCTGTGCGTTAGGAAAATTGCCCCACAAGGCGTTGAGTTCGATTTGGCCGTCCGAAATTCCAGGAAAGGTACGTTATGGGAAAGGCTGGTGCGAGACCGTGCATGGGAGAAGACTTATCATCACCGCATTCCCAAACTGGCACTGGAACAAAGCAGAGAAGAAAACAAACCGTGAGTGCACGGCCCTCGCACTAAAGCGGTGGGTTTTATAAACTATTCGTTGGGTTCAACCCTTACGATTCGGTTGGAGAGAGCCAAATCAAGGATTTCTCCGGCGCAACTTGCAGACAGCTTCGTCAATGCTGATAATGGCTTAGGAGGTCGTCATGATGACCTAATCTGATGCTGCTCAATTAGACGGATCATGGAATCAAGAATGTGAAGGATTCGCCAAAGCGGCTGGATGGAGTCAAGAAGCTCGCGAAAGATTTGGGCGGCGAGGTCAAATCTTTCTACATGACGCTGGGGATCTATGATCTTGTCCTCATTGTTGATATGCCGAATAATGACAAGCTGGCGAGTTTTAGCCTCAAGTTGGGATCGCTCGGAAATGTGCGCTCTACGACTCTCAGGGCTTACTCGGAGGGTGACTATCGCCGCATTGTTGGCGGCCTGAGCTAAAAAGATGGATGCTCGTGTCCCTCGCCTGTAGGGTTTTTTATGTCCCTAGAAGACGATTTCTGCGACATTATCAAGAAGGCCCGCATGGGACAGGCTTGGTCCGTGGCGGATGTGGTACGGATGACCGGATTGCCCGGTGGCGAGCTTACAGTGCTAGAGCGAGGCGCTCGGCCACCGGATCGTACGGAGGTTCAGGCTTTGGCGAAGGCGTTAGGACTTCGCCCTGGTCCGTTGGAGCAGATCGCGATCGAGAAGTGGGGACCAGTCGCGCAACAGCCGCTAGGCTGGATGGAGACGATACAGGGGTCGATCAGTGGTTATGGCGTGCAGGGCTATGTGGTGCATGACGGTGGAGAAGCGGTGCTCATCGACACCGCGTACAATGCGCCGGCGATGATCGAGTGCTTGTCCGCGCACCGCCTGAAACTGGTTGGGATTTGTCTGACGCACGGTCATGCGGACCACGCCGATGGGATCGAGCAGATTTTGAAACATCGTGACGTGCCGGTGTATCTCGGATCTGAGGATGTCGATCTCCTCAGTTGGCAGCCTTCCAGGACACAGCTGAAGGCGCCGGAACATGGCCAGACGATTTCGGTTGGCCGGCTCAGCGTCCATTGCCTCGCCACACCGGGTCATACTCCTGGCGGTGTTTGCTATCGCGTCGATGCTGACTCGCAACGCATTTGCTTCGTCGGCGATACGTTGTTTGCAGGATCCATTGGCCGCTCGAATCCCAGCACGTTGTATCGCGCTCATCTGCAATCGGTCAGGACTCAGGTTATCGGGCTGTCGCCAGAATATCGTTTGTTGCCCGGTCACGGGCCGGCCACGACGGTTCGTGAAGAGTTGGACCATAACCCCTTCGCCAGAGATCATTGATGCAGGATGCTGAAACAGTTCGCCGGCGTTGTTCTCGCATCGTTCAGATCCTCAACGGGGACCCGGCCGCCTCACCACTCGGCGGCGCGCACAGACTTGGTGCTCCTTATTCGTCGCACCACCGTGCGCCCCAGAGGGTACGCTTCCGGTCCTCACTCGCTGCGGCCTTGCCGGACGGTCTTTTTGAGCATCCTGCGCGCAGTTTTCCTGTTGTCCTAGACGTGCGGGCCAGTGAATTCTTGCTGTGCCCCGATAGCTTTGTGGCAACCTGTTACAAGATGATTCTATGAGCCTTGATCAGCGGAGCGATAACCAGCCGATCCACAGTAGAGAGCTGCCAGTTGTGGCGGGGCCGTCTGAGGATCTCAGTCGTCTCCCCCAGGGCGACGAATTCGAGGAGGCCCCCTTTTCGAAATGGGTCCTGCCTGTCAGCCTCTTTGCGGCGACAATCTTTACCACTCTGTGGGCCGGGGC
>JBBRRN010000018.1:0-16306 GCA_038200685.1 Nitrospirales bacterium | reverse complement strand
GCTCCTTCACTCAATCACTCGCAGCCGGCTCACTATCGTGACATAGTAGTAGAAGACAGGGGCAGTGAACAAGAGACTATCCAGGCGATCGAGCATGCCTCCATGTCCAGGTAGTATTCCGCCAGAGTCTTTCATCCCGACGCTACGTTTCATGGCCGACTCTGTCAGGTCGCCCCAGAGACCTGACAGCGTCAGCAAGGTTGCCAAGATTATACAGTCGAAACCGGAAAAATCGGGGAAAAACCACCAACGCGCTGCGTACGCGACAATTATGGCGCTGATCAAACCGCCCACCAAGCCTTCCACAGTTTTTTTGGGACTGATCGTGGGGGCGAGGCGGTGTCGTCCATACAGCGTGCCGATATAGTAAGCGCCGGTATCGGACGCCCAGGTCACCATCAGCAGAAAGAAGATGAGCCATTCGCCTTGAGGCAGAAGCCTCGTCATCGAGAGCGTGCTGAGCGTGAGGCCTAAATAGAGCACGCCGAATAAGGTCATCGCGCCGTCTCTCAGGCTCTGTTCAAGGGGTGAGCGGCTGAACAGCGGCACGGAAATCGTACAGACAAGTGCGGCGAGGAGGGTTGGAACGATGACGCTCGGCCAGTGTGCTCCGAGAATCAGGGCGGCGAATCCCATCACGCCGATTCCGATCATCCAGGAGTGATTGCGGTCGCCGAAACATAATCGGTAGAACTCGAAGAGGGCAAGCGCTCCCCCCAGGATGACGACACCGGAAAATACGAGGGGAGGGAGATAGCGAATGACGGCATATAAGAGCGGCACGAGGACCAAAATGGTATAGATCCTGCGCGGATCAAATCGAGACGCTACCGTGCGTGGTGGTTCAGCCTGCTGCTGGCTGACGGTTTTGTATTCCTGCATGGGAAGGTTGAGATCGACCACTATGACGAAATAGCGCTGAGGACCCGGCCGAACCGACGCTCACGTCGCTGATATTCGAGCAAGGCCAGTAAGAGTTCGCGGCGACGGAAATCAGGCCACAGTGTTGGAGAAAAATAGAGCTCGGTATAGGCGAGCTGCCAGAGCAGAAAGTTGCTAATGCGCGTTTCGCCGCTGGTGCGAACCAATAAATCAGGATCGGGCAGATCATGGGTGTAGAGGTATTGTTGGATACGGGACTCATCCACATCATCAGGCTGCAGTTTTCCGTCCTGGACTTCATGGAGGAGCTCACGCACAGCGTCGACAATCTCTGTGCGGCCCCCGTAACTGAGGGCAACCGTGAGATGGAGTTTGTCGAGATGGGCGGTTTCCTGTTCGGCAGCCCGGACCCATTGGAGTGCGGAGGCTGGGAGGGAATCGAGCCGTCCGATTGTTCGTAATCGGACACCCTGTTCAATGAGTTTCGAGCGCTCCGTTGAAAGATAGTATTCAAGTAGGCCCATGAGTGAGGAGATTTCTTGTAGAGGGCGCTTCCAATTCTCCTGTGAAAACGCATAAATGGTCAGGGCGTGGATGCCCAGTTCCAAGCAGACCGTAATCATTTCACGGACGGATTTAATCCCTTCCCGATGACCGGCAATGCGAGGGAGGTTTCGCAGTTCTGCCCATCGGCCATTGCCATCCATAATGATAGCGACGTGTTTGGGTAGAAGGTCTGGTTCAAGTCTTGCGGCAAGCTCTTCCAAGGGGAGCTGTTCGATGGCTGATGAGTCTTTCGTGTCCATAAGAATGCAGTCAGTAAAAATCCTGTTGCGCAAGAATGTACGGTAGGCGGGCAAAGTCTACTGGTGAGGGGGTAGAATGTCAAATAAATTTTAGTAAAAGTCCTGTAAAAGCGACGAGTTGGATCAATTTTCGTTGCGCCTATTGAAGGCGATCAGCTATACTCCTCCTCTATTTTGACGGTCAACGGCTGTGAGGACTCGCAAACCATGGGTGAACTTGTTCAGTTGACGTCTTTCGGTCTGACCGAAGGCGAGGTGCTTGGGGCGCTCGGGCGGGTCAAAGTTGGGGGTGTCGACTATGCCGACCTCTACTTTGAGTCGTGCGTATCGGAGTCAGTCTCAATGGAGGAGTCGCTCGTCAAGCGTGCGACAAAGAGTGTGTCTCAGGGCGTGGGGGTGAGGGCAACAGCGGGAGAAAAAACCGGCTTTGCCTATTCCGATGAGCTGACGAAGAAGGACCTCGAACTGGCTGCAGATACGGCTCGCTATATTGCCAATTCACCAAGCGGGACCGAGGCGGTTCCGGTGCCTGTTCGCCAACGTCCGACACGCGATCTCTATCCGGTTGAGCGGACACAGGCCGAAGTCGCCACAGCGGATCGCGTATCCCTCTTGAATGCCATCGATGCCGAAGCGCGCCGGTATGACTCGCGTATTAAGAATGTCATGGCCTCGTTTAATACGGAGTATAAGGTGGTCATCGTCGCCACTTCGGACGGCACGTTGATTGGCGATGTGCAACCACTTTCGAGACTGCAAGTGACTTGTATCGCAGAAGAGAACGGCCAACGGCAAGCCGGCTCATTCGGCGGAGGGGGGCGTGTCGGATTTCAGTTCTATCATGAGGGTGATCGATATCTGCGGTTTGCGCGTGAAGCGGCACGGGAAGCGATTCTCAATCTGTCTGCTGTCGAAGCGCCGGCGGGTGTGATGCCGGTTGTACTGGGCGGCGGGTGGCCGGGGATTTTGTTACACGAGGCCATCGGCCATGGTCTTGAGGCGGACTTCAATCGCAAGAAAACATCCGCATTTTCCAATCTCCTTGGGAAACGGGTGGCGTCCGACGTCTGTACGATTGTGGACGATGGGACTTTGCCGGACCGGCGAGGCTCGCTCAACATGGACGATGAAGGAACCCCGACCGGTCGTACCACGCTTATCGAAAACGGGATTCTGCGCGGCTACATCACCGATAAACTCAATGCGCGCTTAATGGGTATTCCTGTGACCGGCAATGGGCGGCGAGAAAGTTATAAAAGCGTGGTGTTGCCGCGCATGACGAATACGTTCATGTTGGCTGGAACGTCAGACCCTGAGGAGATCATCCGCTCGGTCGATCGCGGACTCTATGCCGTGTCGTTCGGTGGCGGGCAGGTGGATATCACCAACGGTAAATTTGTGTTTTCCGCCAGCGAGGCCTATTTAATCGAGGGAGGGAAGGTGACAAGGCCGGTCAAGGGCGCAACATTGATCGGCAGCGGACCAGAGATCCTCACCAAAGTCTCGATGGTTGGGCATGACCTTAAGCTCGACGAAGGGATCGGTACGTGCGGAAAAGAAGGGCAGTCTGTTCCAGTGGGCGTCGGTCTGCCGACCATTCGCATCGATGAAATCACCGTGGGCGGGACGCAGCGATGAATCAGCACCTACAACAGCGCGATGGATATAGCCAGCTTGCCTTAGATCTCTTGGCCAAGGCGAAGCGTAGTGGGGCGACGGAGGCGGACATCATTATCGCGGACGGTGAAACCTTTTCAGTGCAGGTTCGGTTGGGCGCCGTCGATCGCCTCACGAAAGCGCGAGAGAAGCATCTCGGCTTGCGCGTGTTTGCCGGAAAACGCTCCGCCAGCACCTCCACATCAGATTTCTCAGCAGACTCATTAGATCGACTCGTGACCGAGACGTGCACTCTGGCGAAGGCTGTCGTGGAAGATCAGGTGTCCGGCTTGCCGGCGGCGGATCAAATGGCGGGAGAGAAACCGGATTTAGATCTCTACGATTCGACTAGGCTGAATACGGAGCAGCAGATCGAATTGGCCAAACGGGTCGAGGCTGCTGCCATGTCTACGGATGAGCGTGTGACGAACTCGGAAGGGGGCGATTTCGATTCCTCCTCGGGACGTGTGGTGCTGGGAAACAGTCATGGGTTCTTGGGGGGGTACCAGAGTTCTAGCTTCTCCATGTCGGTGTCGCCTGTCGCCACCGATCCGGAGACCGGGGCCATGCAACGCGATTCCTGGTACTCTGTCCAACGGAAATTCGCTAAGCTGGAGTCTCCGGAAGCGGTGGGACTGGAAGCGGCACGGCGAACGGTCCAAAAGCTTGGAGCGAGGAAAGTAGCAACCCAACGGCTGCCTGTCATTTTCGATTCAGAAACAGCTGGAAGTCTCATGGGGAATCTGTGCAGTGCAGTGTCAGGGTATTCGCTCTATAAAGGGGCGTCGTTCCTGGCAGGTCAGTTAGGCAAGCCGTTGGCTCCTGAATACGTGACAGTCTATGACGATGGGCGGGTGGTTGGAGGCCTTGGTTCTCGACCGTTCGATGGCGAAGGTCTGCCGACCAGGAAGACGATAGTCGTAGAACGAGGCGTTTTGAAGAGCTACCTGCTCGATACGTATTCAGGAAGGAAACTCGGGTTACCCTCGACCGGCAATGCCTCGCGCAGCGTCGGGGAAAACCCATCGGTCGGCCCCACGAATTTCTATCTCGCGACAGGGACAAAGACGGCTCAGGACATTATCAAGACCGTAAAACAGGGCCTCTATGTCACGGACCTCATCGGGTTCGGCATCAACATGGTCACCGGTGATTATTCACGTGGAGCAGCCGGGTTTTGGATCGAAGGTGGCGAGTTGGCCTATCCTGTGGAAGAAATCACGATCGCGGGCAACTTGAAAGAGATGTTTGCAGGGATCGAGATGATCGGTAGCGACCTTGTGTTCCGCGGGCGCATTGCGAGCCCCACCGTGAAGATTGCCGAGATGATGGTGGCGGGCAACTGATCGCCAGGGCGATCAGTTGCAATGCTGAATGATGAGTGTTGGATGGCTTCCCATCCCAATTCATCATTTACAATTCCTCCTTCATAATTACGCCAGGTTGGAGGTGACCCATGGCCGAATCGATTAGAGAGACAACCGTTCAATACCCAAGCGGCAATGTCACGATGCGGGCCTTTGTCGCAGCTCCGCAGACCAAGGAAAAACGTCCTGCGATCATTGTCATTCAGGAATGGTGGGGACTGACCGACCACATCAAGGATGTGGCATGCCGCTATGCCGCCGAGGGGTATGTGGCGAACGCCCCGGATCTGTATTCCAGGTTAGGAAATGCCCTTACCACAGATTCCGGCGAAGCAGGCAAGCTGATGAATACGCTCCAGCAGGAAGATGGACTCAAGGATCTCAATGCCACCGTGGCCTATCTCAAGTCCGTTCCTGAAGTCGATGCCACGAGAATCGGCGTGACCGGATTCTGCATGGGCGGATCCTATGCGCTCATGCTGCCTTGTGTGAACAAAGATATCAAGGCTGCCGTACCATTCTATGGTCAGGTGCCGAATCCTGATGCGCCGTTGCAACAATTGTCGGCCCCTGTGCTGTACCTCTATGGGGAAGATGACGGTTGGATTACCAAGGCGGATGTCCAGCGGCTTGCGGCAGGCTTCAAGAAGTATCACAAGTCCGGTGAGATTAAAACCTATCCCGGCGCGCCTCATGCTTTTTTCAGGGACACGGATAAGACGGTGTATCGGCCTGAGGCGGCTAAAGACGCATGGGCAAGAACGAAGGCCTTCTTTAAGCAACACCTCAGTGTGTAAGAGGAATCATCAGCATTATGCCGCTTGATGTTGAGCTTGGAAAGAAAATGCTCCAGCTGGTCACGTCACGCTATGACGACCGACATTGGCGCAAGAAGATAGAGAAGACCCTGGGGCTTCCTCAATCCGGCATCGGGGATCCTGCGCAACAGCAGATATTCATGTATCTGAAGATCGGGCTCAAGGGTTATAAGTCCCGTCGTGCCGATCCTGATTCCTGGATTATCGGAGGGTATGCGACCAAAGAAGTCATTGATCGAGCCAAGTTCCAACCTCAGCTCGTCGGTCCAAACGTGACGAAGGACGATGTCGCGTTTCTCGGGAGCGATCCCGGGAAAGAGATCGACGAAACCTGGTGGGATGAGATGTTGGTGCAGTGGTTCGACGTGCCGGAAGAAGAAAAGCCTGCCGAGGAAGAAGGTGGCGAGGCCGCCGATTCAGACTCTCCGACCACGATCAAAACAAAAGCATAAGATTGTCGCCCGATGCTGCTTCCGCTCTTGCCAGCGCCCTGCTGGCTCGCCCCCACGTTCAACCACGCTTGGCCCAGAAACTAGAGACCGTTGGTCGAACGGAGCGTCGAACAGTCTGTGCCACCCGCTGGAAGCGGGCCGCGTGACTTCACTACGGCGAGACTCAGCAGAGCGCTGATGCACGCGTCAGCAGCCGCGGGCGTTGTTGAGGGAAGAAGTCGGTAAGCTTGGAAGGATTTGTTGAGACAGACCGATGTCGAGGATCAATAGTTCCAAACCTCCCGGAGTGACCCTTTCGGGCTTCACTGCGCGAAACTTTCAAAAATTTCCTCGCAGATGCGGGCAGCTTCCGTTTTCCGCCTCTGTGTAGCTCCGACGGGTTGCCGCTCCTCCGGTGAAATTCGCTCTGATCCTCGGCATCCCGCAGGGATTTAAGTGGTGGAGCACTGTGTATCGCGCACCAGTAGGCTTGAAGCTTGCGGTCAGCGTCGGTTTCGACGAAATTCTCGAAGACCAAGTTGTTGACGAGATTGATGAAGCGAGTGTGTGCCTCTTGAATGCCAATAGAAATCTCAAGTACAGATGGAAAAGGCTGCGTCCCCTGCAACTCCCTGTTATGCGGCGCCTGGCCAGCCCTCTCCTTGTCCACCTTCTGCCACGACCGGTCATTTTCCACATCGGCGAAGCTACCGTCATTGGATTCCCCATTTGTGCAGCCAATTGATGTGTGCCGCGATTCCGTCGGGGTCTGGGAAAAGCGATGCGCGATTGATCCCGGCGCGACTCAACGCAAGCTTTAGCGCCAAACAGGAGTTCCATGGTAGGACCCACTTCTTCAGGGGAGGGGGCTCCCAAGGCTTATTTGGTATCCTGTGGACCGTGAATAGGCCGCGTTGCACAGTAATGCGCGGTGTGAGGTGAGGCGGATAGAACGCCACGACGTCATGTTCGAATGGCCATTTCTCGGTGTTCGAGTCAATAACGTAGGGGCAGGGAACGCCATATAGAGCCGCGTCAGTCTTCACGCCGTTGATTAGACCTGATCGTTCGACTGCAAAGAATGCAGCGATGAGAGGGCTTTCCGACCAATCGAGCAACCGAGTATTGAGCCCGTGATATTGTGCCACGGCCCGCAGATCCCAGTCATGGCTCAAGTGTGCACGCGGAGGCGTCGCAACATGCGGGCGCACCTCACGCTGAAAACGCGCAAGCATATCGATCTCTTCGGCCTCAACAAAGGGAAGGTCGCCGCCGGTGTCCATATCTTTTCGCGCACCAGGCCGACCGATTGCTGGTTGTAACTGGTGCTTCGCGTCGTTGACGCCTCTGAAGATCCATCTATTCGCTCGGTATTTTTCTACAAGGCCGGCTAGCTCTGACCATATCGTGATCGTTTCACCGACATTTATCCAACTGAGATTGTGTCCGTCACGGTTTCGCCCTCGGCTTGGCCACGTGCACGCGGCACGTCGCAAACAGATCATCGAACGGATAAGCGGGGACATTCTACATTTCTGAGTGTGGCTGGTCTATCTCTAGAGGGATACCTGAATGAGTTTCGGATTAAAGGGATGGGCACGGAGGCTTTCGCCATGGCCATATGCCAGTTAGTTGCCATACCAGGTGCCATGGTGTCGTTCTTCTGGTCCCGTAGGGCGCACGGCCAACAGTGAAGCGTCCATTTGCGGTCTTGCTCCGTCGCATCATGGCGAAACCGGCGGTGGCTGCCCTTCGTCAGCCGAGGCCTTCTTCTGCGCTGTTGAGTACTAGATGGAGATGAAACGCTCCCTGTCAGAGAGCGTCAAACATATGTGATGAGAGAAACGTGTGAGTTATGACCCGAATAGATCCATCTGGGTCGGCTGCGGCGGTTCGATGTGCAATGTGGGTGCGGCAATGGGTGTCGTTGTTGTGGGTTCGGATGGTTTTGCATTTGGATCCAGAAGTTCCCTCAACTTCTTAAAGTCTTCCTTGAGTGGTTCGAGCATGCTGCCTTGATGCAAGGCTGCGGCGGGGTGCAGCAAGGGGAAGAGGACGAAGTCTTTCAAATAGAACGCCTGGCCGCGAACCTTTGTAATTCCTACCTTCCGTTCCAGCAACGTTTGCGTGGCCCAATTCCCTAACGTGCAGACCAGCTTTGGTCGGATCATCTGGATCTGTTGCATGAGAAAGGGTTTGCACGTTTCGACTTCATCCGGTTCCGGGTCGCGGTTGTTCGGGGGGCGGCACTTAATGACATTCGCGATGTAGATGTCGCTGCGTGACAATCCCGCAGATTGCAGGAGATCGTTCAAAAGCTTTCCTGCAGCCCCGACAAACGGTTCCCCCTGCTGGTCTTCGTTGAAGCCCGGCGCTTCCCCCACGAACATCACGCTCGCGTGCGGATTGCCCACACCAAACACCACTTGGGTTCGGCCCATTTTAGAGAGCTTGCAACGCTGGCAGTTGTGGAGAGACTTGCTGAGTTCGAGGAGTGTCATGATGATGAAGAGGTGCGGGTGAAAGTTTCAACAGATTTTAGGCGGGCCGACTTTTCTTGTCAATGGAAGAGAAACGTGGGAAAAATGGCTGCATACATTGCCAGTTTGAGTACAGTCAGGGGAGGGAGCTATGCAATTCATACAACAGCTCGTGTTAGGTCTTCTCACCTTCATGATGAGTGTAGGCGTAGTCTGGGCTGGTGAGCGAGGGTATCAGCTTGTCGTGGGGCGAGATAACAAGCTCTGCGCAAGAGTTCTGGAAGCGTTTCGTGAGGATGTCGACGATCGAGGGCGGCTACGGTACCAGCACGAAATCTTCCAGCAGATTACCTGGAAGCCGGTCGAACTGAAGGGGCAAGGGCCAAAGACAAGGCACTGTTCGAGTCTCGATAAGGCGATGTTTGATTTGGATAATGATGGGCAGCAAGACTTGGTTGTAAAAACCACGTTCTGTATGAAGGGGAGTCCGAGCGACAGTTTCTATATGTTTCCTGCTGATAGTGCTGTCCTTGAGCAAGCGAACTGGCAAGACCTGTCGCCTCTGCTGGCGACGCCTGATAAGTTCGAGCGGACGGGGGGACGCTACCCGCTGTCAGCACTTCCGATGTCTTCAGTGTCAAGCAAAGAGTTGCCGGCTTTGAGTAGGGTGTTCACGTTGCAGCCGTTCATCATGGACGAGAAGACCTATGTCGCACTGACCGATTGGCGTGGGGAGTGGATGGTGATCGCGAAGTACCTACGTGGCGATCAGTTTGAAGATGCGTGTTATCTGCAGATAGCGGGTAGATGAATTGTTTCTCATGATGTTCAAAAAGGTCTCTGTTTTGACCCACCCGACCCTGGCGACTTCACCCGCCCGCCCGAGTCTGCCAGGACAGCCTCTTCGCCCAGGGACGCGCCTTATCCCAAGTAAGGCCGCAGCGAGCTATTCATTTTCAAGGGGTGGCTTGGATAATCCCAACTGCGCGCATCGAACGAGCACAGTTTCCATCCTGATTATTCCACACGATATCCCTTAGCAGTCAGGCAAGTGTCCCGCATTGCGTTGATCGTTGAGAGTCCATGGAGGGCGCGTGCGTGATCGGTGGGACTTTGAGAGCCTGCACTAAAAGGGAAGGGAGAGCTCTGGTTGTAGAAGTGCTGCGGGTTCGCGAAGCGAGCCTTGTACTCGCATTCCATATAATCCCGTTCCACGTCTCGCTGACTAAGCCCTTGCGGATTGCCTCCACGCTCATAAGGGCTGGACGCGCATCCAATGAGTGAGAAGAATAGTCCTCCCATCAGAACGTTTCTTACTGACGAAGATATCATCGTGATTGGACTTACCATTCGATCAAGTCGTCGTCAAGCTGACTTATTCTCCTTTGCGAATACCTCGCAGCTTTCTGCGGGGAGCTTCATCGACGAATAATCGTATCGGCGCAACGGTTACCACTGACAATGGCGCTTTCGAGATTGGGAGGCCAGCCTGTATCGGTCCAGGCGCCTGCTAGCAGCAAGTTCGCAATCGGGCTTTGTTGGATAGGCCGATATAGTTTGGCTCCAGGCTTGAGTGAGAGGATCGCGTTGGAAATTGTTCGATGATGGGTTGACGCGACTCTAGTTTCAGCCATGAGGAGCCCCCACGATCTGAGTAGGTCGGAGATAGCGATATCAACACGCAGGTCAGGTTGGGCCTCTGTGAATTGACTGTCGGTTGTGATGAGCGAGAAGTCTGTGCAAGTAGGCGTTGGCGCTGTCACGAGGACCGAGTGAAGGGCTGTATCTCCCAGCAGGACGAGGCGAGGGGTAGCACAGGCTTGCTCGGCATACACGTGGAGGATTGTGTTGTCGATCGATCGTAATTCCGTGAGTTGTTGAAAATAGGCATAGCGGGTCAGCCATCGCTCTGGAAGCAGGGGTGTAAGCTGTTGCGGCGGCAGGGCGGTGATATACCAATCGGCTTGCAACAAGGAACCATCCCGCAGCTGAACGCCCGAGATGCGGTCGTGATTGTAACGGAGCTGCGTGGCTTCAGTATTGGACAAGATGGTGGCGTTCCCCTGTATCAAGACCTCGGTGATCGGCCGTACGAAGCAGGTCAGAAGCGAGTCCTGCACCACTGAGATGCGGCTATCTGGATGAGTGCTGAGGAACACGGGTTTCATCGCGCGTATAAACGCATCGGCGGACATCGTGACGAGGTCATTGCCGGTTAACCATTGGGCGAGAGGATTCCATACGACGCGACAGGTCTGCGCACTTTGCCCGATTGACGTGAGCCAGTCGTCGGCGGTGCGTTGTTCCAGATCGGCAGGTAGCTCTGCTTCACCTTCCCATAGCTGTTCCACCCATGATGCCAGTCGCCATCGTTCTTTCCAGGGAATGCCGGTAAATCTGAGGAGATTTACCCATGTGTGAAGCGGAGAAGGGAAGGCGGTGCGCGGGTAATGAACGAGGGAACCGTCGGGGAGGCGGAACTCTAGAGGGATTATCATCCCTTCCGGTTGCTGCGGACTGGGATGCAGCGAGTGCAGCAATGCGTGCGTCGCGCGATGGCAACCGAGGATGATGAAGGGCTCAGGGCCATTTTGAAGATCTCCGCCCGAGAGGGCATTTCCAACAGTAGGACCCCGATCGACGATTGTGACTCGATAGCCATGGCGGATGAGACGGTAGGCAGCTGTGAGACCGGCTGGGCCTCCTCCAAGAATCGCAACTGACTGTGTGTGAGTAGGCGTCACGAGGATCGGGAGCGGAACCACACTCCGGCAGCCACGGCCAGTCGATGGCTCGCTGCGAGCCGGGCGCGAGGGCCGAATATCTGATGGCTCGGTTCCTCAATCTTATTTAGAATTCTAAAATACACAGCGCGCATGATTTCAGCGACAGTCAACGCCCGCCGGTCGCCTGCCGGCAAGGCTTCGAACGCTGCCTGGGCTTTTGCGTAGTATTCATGGGCTCTCGCAGCTTCGAAATGGACCAGTGTTCGGATGGCGTCGCTTTCTTGACGCCGGAGGATTGCCTGGTCGGTGCAGCCACTCTTGAGGAGATCTTCTTGTGGGAGATAGATGCGAGCTTGGGCTGCATCGGTTCCGATATCTCGTAGAATGTTCGTGAGTTGAAACGCCATACCGAGCGCGACGGCATAGTCTTGTGCTCTTGCCGATGTGGGGCCGAAAATATGGAGACAGATCAATCCCACGACCGACGCCACACGATAGCAGTAGAGCGAGAGGTCTTGAAACGAGGCGTACCGTGACGCCGTCAGATCCATTTCAACCCCTTTGATCAGTTCATCGAAGTAGGTCTGTGGGATCGAGAGTTGTCTCACATGCTCGGCCAAGCTAATCGTGACCGGGAAGGTCGGCGTACCGTGGTAGGCCGCTTCAAGTTCGACCCGCCACCGTCGCAACTCCTCCTGGGGATTGCTTCCTGTCGGCGGCTCATCGACGGCATTGTCGACCTCCTTGCAGAACGCATAGACCGTGTACATCGCGGCACGTCGTGCTTTCGGCAGAAAGAGAAAGGAATAATAGAAGTTGCTCCCGCTCTTCTTGGTGAGAGCCGTGCAGTAGGCTTGCGCGTCAGCGACGGAGTGTGAGGTCATGGGTGTTGGTGAATCGGCAGTGATCCAAGGCGGCAGGCGATGGATTCATGAATGTGGTCGTGGTCTGATGGATGTAAGATGGTAGCCAACAGTTCAATACCGTCGATTAATCGCGGACCTGGCCGGCTGAAATAGGAGGAGGCGTCGACCAGGTACGTGTGCGCTGCCAACAATGGAGAAAGTCGCCATTGATCCGGATGCTGCATCAATTGAAGCAGCTCTGTGTGGGTTTTTTCAACGGAAAAACCACAGGGCATGACAATGAGAACGTCTGGATCCGCGGCCAAGATCTCATCCCACGCCACCACTCGTGAAGGGCTCCCAGGCTGCGCGAGGACATCCAGGCCCCCGGCTCGTTGAACCATCTCAGGAATCCAATGGCCTGCAACATACAGGGGAGAGAGCCATTCGATACAGACCACGCGAGGGCGGTGCAAGATGGTTTGGAGCCGACGGTGCACCGCATCGAGCCGATCGTGTAAGCGCGCGGCGAGACGGTGGCCTTCAGCCGACCGACCGGTGGCGTCACCAATCCGTACGACATCATTGATCCCATCAAGGACTGAGCTGGGGCTCAACGTGAGGATTGTTGGCTGTTGAGGCATCGAACCAACGGCGTCCTGAAGTTGGTCCGGCGTAATGGCACAGACATGACAGAGGTCTTGAGACAGGATGAGTTCAGGTTGAGCCTGTCGCAAGAGCTGGTCCTTTAGCCGATAGAGTCGCTGTCCTGAGGCCACAAGCTGACGAACACGTGTGTCGATGTCGTCGCTGGCCAGTCCGTGAGGAGGAATCACCGGTTCAACCATGATGGGCAGGTGTCTGATCGATGGTGGGTAGTCGCACTCATGACTGATCCCGACCAACTCATTGCTGAGGCCGAGTGAGGCAATCACTTCGGTCGCGCTGGGAAGCAGAGAACAGATTCTCATATCATGTGGTTCTTACGCGGGCGGCCATAACTGTTCATGAAGGTCATTCAGGCACATGTGCGAGAGGTTTTGGACAACCGCATGGGCCTCATGCAGATCTTGGACCTCGTGTGTGTTGGCTACGCCAAGGACTTTCATCCCCGCGGTTATTGCGCCGCGGATACCGGGGATCGAATCCTCAATAACCAAGCAGCATCCGGCGGTGATGGAGTGCTCTGGGCGTTGTCGATTCAATCCGTTGAGAGCATGGAGAAAGGGTTCTGGATCGGGCTTTCCTCTGGTCACGTCTTCTGCGCTGGTGATGTGAAGAAATTCTTTTCGGAGCCCCGCGTGCTCGAGGATCACTTCGATTTCATGGCGGAGGGCGCCGGAGGCGATTGCCAAGGGATAGGTCGTGGCGGATTCACGCACGAACTCACTGACCCCTGGAAAAATAACTTGATGCGCTCTTACCGAATCGAGATAGGCATGGGCTTTTCGTTGCATCAGTTGAGTGAGCGTCGTTGGGTCTGTGGGATGCTGGTGCGCAGTGAGTGCCGCGATAAAACAGCCACGATCATCGTACCCCAAGTAGTTGGCATAGTAGTCGGCTTCCGTCAGCTCGATACCGATTTCAGCGAGCGTGTGACGGAAGCTGGAAAAATGAAGAGGTTCGGTGTCCGCAATCACGCCATCAAAGTCAAAGATCATCGCTGCGAGTATCGCCATGGAACCGTTCGATCGTGCGTGTTTAGTTGCGGGATATAGACCGGGAGGATTATAGCACAGGGATCTCGCCTGAATAGGCGAGAATATGTCTGGTCTGTAGGCGGCCCGTGTGAGGGAATGTTGGAGGGTTAGAACTTTAAGCGAAGCCGTTTCTCCGATACCCAACCGATGGCACCTTCGTCGGTACGCACTAAATACACCCAGCCACCGGGTTGTAAATCACCGTCCATGACGGTCATTAAGACTCCTGGGCGAACGATTGGCCCAGGCTTGTTACTCGATGATTCTGCAAACAGCAAAATGTTTCCTTCGGGAGACGTGTTGTCTCCAGTAATGGTTACTTTCTGTCCTTCACTGAACATCGGGTCGGAAGAAGATACAACCGGGGTAACGGGTTTTGCTGCTGTTTGGGGTGGTGGGACAACTGCGGGAGCCACAGGGGGGGCGGCAGTGGCGGGAGGAGTGGCTGGGGCCAAGGGGGCTGAGGCATCGCTGCTCGGAGTGACAGCGGCTTGTGGTGGTGCGAGTACCGGTGCCGGGACTGACGGTTTCGGTTTCATGGCCACTGGTGGTGGAGTGCTCTCACCCAGGTACGGGCTGAGCCATTCAGTCACCATTTCCGGTTCCATCGAAAGATACGCGATACCGCCGACAAGTGCGAGGACAAGCACCCAGAGGATCGGGCTTCCTCCCCCGGATTTCTTCTGAGGGCTCATTGGGCCTCGTGCCTTCATGGTGTTCGTTTGATCGAGTTCTTCTTCCGTGAACTCCAGATCTGGTTCCGGTTGGCGGGCAAAGAGACGTGTCCAGTTAAAAGGACTCCCCATTGATGTCATGTTCCCGACAAGCGCAACCATCAAGCACCTCCCTATTGAGCCTTCAATGCTACTGGGAATAGTCTGGAGAAATAGCTATCATCATCGTCGAGTGCTGTCAATTTTGTCGAGGAATCCTGCCCATGCCCATACGTTTTAGCAGGGATGCGTGGGGCTGCAGGAAATGACTTGCTGTTCCCTGCTGCCCGATCTGAAGACGGTAAGGCCTTTGCAGTCGAGTTGGTGCGCGAGAAGAAAGGCCTCGGCCACATCGGCTTTGGTTGCCGTGGCAGGCAAATTGATGGTTTTCGAGACTCCGCTGTCGCTATATCGCTGAAATACCGCTTGCATACGCACATGTTGTGTGGGGGAGATATCGTGCGCTGTGACGAATAGTCGACGTAAGTCTTTGGGGATCTGAGTCACATGTTGAATGGAAGGGTGAGCGGAAAGGTCAGGGCGAAGTGATTCGACGTCGAGACCCTGTTCACGTGCGCGTCGGAGAAAAGCTGGATGAAGCGAGGTCAGCACGATCCCGTCCATGATGCGGCGGACCTCCTGTACACCGTATAACGGTTCGATGCCGGGTGAGCAGGCGGCGATCAGGCTGATGCTGCCGGTCGGCGCAATAGTGGTGACGGTCGCATTTCGTTGTCGTCGGTGAAGCGGCTGAAGTTGGCTGCCCCGATAGGCAGGAAAGGTTCCCCGTTCGTAGGCGAGCTCGGCCGATGCCATGTGGGCGCGAGATTGAAAGAACTCCATGAGAGTCGTCGCCGTGCGGAGGGCGGCTTCGGAGTTGTAGGGGATATTGAGGGCGATGAGCAAGTCGGCGAATCCCATGATCCCCAGACCGATCTTTCGCGTCTGTTTCGTCATCTGCTCGATCTGAGGAAGTGGAAAGCAGTTGCGATCGATCACGTTGTCGAGAAAGCGAACGGCGAGTGAAATAGCGCCGGCCAATCGGGCGAAGTCAATGGCGGGGCCTGCATCCGATTGTGCGATGAAATTGCCCGCATTGATGGAGCCGAGGGTGCAGGATTCATAGGCCAGAAGTGGTTGTTCACCGCAGGGATTGGTCGATTCGATCGTGCCAAGGCGAGGGGTAGGATTGGCACGATTGATGGTGTCGAGAAAGACCAGACCTGGCTCGCCGCTGGCCCACGCGGCTTCGACGAGCCGATTGAATACGAGCTGTGCAGGGAGCCGCCTCGTTGGTTTGTCGGTATGGGGATTGATCAAGGTGTAGGTGCGACGGCGTGCGAGGGCCCGCATGAATGAATCGGTGACGCCGACAGAGAGATTGAAATTCGTCATTTCGGTCGGTGATTGTTTGAGTGCGATGAAGTCGAGAATGTCCGGGTGGTCGATACGGAGGATGCCCATATTTGCGCCGCGCCTGGTTCCGCCTTGTTTGATGACGTCTGTTGAGAGGTTGAAGAGGCGCATGAAGGAAATTGGCCCGGAGACTACACCATTTGACGACGCGACCTGGTCGTCGTGAGGGCGTACATGGCTAAACGAGAATCCCGTGCCGCCGCCCGATTGGTGAATGAGAGCTTGATGCTTCAAGGTATCGTAAATGGAGGCCAGGGAGTCTTCAACTGTGAGGACGAAGCAGGCGGATAGTTGCTGGAGGCGTCGCCCGGCGTTCATCAGTGTAGGCGAATTGGGGATAAAGTCGAGCCGGGCCATGCACTCATACCAGCGCTGAGCCGCATGGGGCAGCCGACTAGTGGCCTGTAACAGCTGATTGTGCACCAATCCGCCGAGAGGGATCAGCGTATTTCCACTTCACAGTCCT
>JBBRRN010000017.1:0-16511 GCA_038200685.1 Nitrospirales bacterium | reverse complement strand
GGTTCGACTGTGACGGCATGGCTGAGATTTGTCGCTCGGTTGTGTTGCCGATGTGTGCGCGATGTCGAAACTTGGAATGCAATATCCTGAAACAGACTGCCGCCGCAGGCGACATTCATGGTCTGCATGCCTCCGCAGATGCCGAGCAGGGGTACATCAGCTTGTTGTGCCATGTGGACCATGTCCAGTTCAAAATTCGCGCGACGTTCGCTCACGGTTCTGAAGGGATAGCGCTGACGTTCACCGTACAATGACGGTGGAAGATCCGGCCCGCTTCCGGTGAGGAGAAGTCCGTCGATCTGTTGTAGGAGGCGCCGTCTTGTGGCTCGGTCTGCAAGGAGTGGAAGGACCAGCGGGACGCCACCGAGTTCTTCGATGGCACGAACGTAGCGTGCGCCCAAAAAGTAGGTGGGCTCGCGCCCACCCCATTCCTTTCGATCACCGGCGTTGAAGTCTGGTGTGACTCCGATAATCGGTTTCATCGGCTAGCGGGTGGGTTCCGGGGCAGAGGCTGATGTATCTGCATCAGCCACCCCCAGGAAGCGGATGGGCCGATTGCCTTGGAGGTGATCGGGGGTAATAATATAGGTGCCACGGAGACTGGTATCCCAGATACTCTTCGCTGCCTGTTCGTTTCCTCCTGAAAAGGCATAGGCCAATCCGCCGACGATTCCTCCCCCTATCGCAAATGCGGCCTTCAAGGGAAAATAGAGGATCGTGGAGACGGCGGCAGCGGCCTGCATGCCTGCGCTTGACGCGTTTCCACCTTCGGTGTTTCCCGTCAAAGGGGGAGGCGTGCTTTCCTGACTCCATGCCGATGGCACCATGGTGACGATGCACAGAGTCAGTAGCAGGAAGGCTGCCACTAGTTTGAAGCAGGAAGCCTCACGGGAGCGATTGGGTGAACATGAATATGGATTCACAGATTCTCCTCCTTCTTCGACAGAGTAAGCCCACCGATAGTGGTTGATTCCAGGTTCTCACTCACGATTCAGTGATAGTGCGGTTATAACAAATTCATCTCAGAATGCAAACCCCCGCCGCGCTCACGCGGGTATCTTATAGGGTGGTCACGTCGTTCAGGACGAGGTCCAGTTCGGATGCCACGTACGACGTGATGAAGTTTGTCCGGTTGATCACGGCGTCTCGGACCTCAGCGATTTCTGTGCTGTCTGTGAGACTTTGGTTCTCTTGCGTGATGCCGGCTTGCAATGCCAGGTCCAGCTTGCACCAACAGACGGCTTGGATAAATAGCTCATGCGCTCGCTCCTGATGAGAGACACGATCTTCCTCTGCGAGATCGACCAGGGCCAGAGTCAACCAACGGGGAAAATGGATGTCGGTGCTGAGCTGATCGATGTGACGTTGGCTGAGAACGACAGCGACCTGAATCCCACCCTTCCAACTCCGTTTTTTGACGTTAAAGACACACGAGTAGATGGAAGGTCTCTCCTCTATTGCTTGCGGTCCCACAAACAGGGTTACGCGGAACTGGGAGGGAGCTGGTGCATGCTCAACGGCCATGGCCGGTAGTGTACCATGATCGCCGGTCTCAATGGCCGTCTTATTGACGGCTTGGCAGTGCGACGATAAGATGTCCTTCACTATGACCACAGCTATCTATGCGCGTGTCGGCGAGATTCAGCAGGCTCTGTGTGAGGCTGAGATCGACGGCTGGCTCTTTTATGATTTTCGCGGCAGCGACCCCCTTGCCTATCGCATACTCCAACTCGATCCTACTATCCATGTGACGCGCCGATGGTACTACTGGATTCCATCGCAAGGGGCGCCTGTCAAGGTGCTGCATCGCATCGAACCGCATGTGCTGGATGCCTTGCCGGGGCAGGCCGACTGTTATGTGTCGTGGGAACAGCAACGGAAGATTCTCGCGCGCCTGTTGGCCGGTGGCCTCCGTGTCGCGATGCAGTATTCTCACCTGAACGCAGTGCCTTACGTGTCGCATGTGGATGCCGGTACGATCGAGCTGATCAGAAGTTACCATGTCGAAGTGGTGAGTTCAGCGGATTTGATTCAGACATTTGAAGCGCGCTGGACAGACCGTCAACTCGAATCGCATCAGTTTGCCGCCGCGGCGCTGCGGCGTATCGTCGATGAGACGTTTAGTCATGCACAAGAGGCGGTTGCCCAGGGACGAACGCTTACAGAGTACGGGGTACAACAGTTTATTCTGGCGCGTATACGCGATGCGGGAATGGTCACATCGAGTGCACCGATCGCTGCCGTCGACGCCCACAGCGCCGATCCCCATTATGGCCCGACAGAGATAGGGTCGGCTGAAGTGACCCGCGATGCCTTGCTCTTGATCGACCTATGGGCTAAACAAGCGGAGCCCGGTTCAGTCTATGCCGATATTACCTGGACTGGCTATGTCGGTCGGACCGTTCCGGTGAAACACCAAGAGATTTTCGACGTGGTCAGGCGGGGTCGGGACGCGGCCCTGGCCTTCGTGCGGTCAGAAACAGCGGCGGGCCATCGCCCATTCGGCTGGGAAGTCGATGACGCCTGCCGGCAAGTCATTCAGCAGAGCGGCTATGGCGATCAGTTTGTCCATCGCACGGGCCATTCGATCGGCGAAGAGGTTCATGGCAACGGCGCCAATATTGATGGCTTGGAGACACAGGATACTCGCCGTCTGATGCCAAGGACCTGCTTTTCTATCGAGCCAGGAATTTACTTGCCCGGCGAGTTTGGGATCAGGAGTGAACTGGACGTGTATCTTGCTGAGCGTGAGGTGTTGGTGTTCGGTTTGCCGTTGCAGAGTGAGATCGTGCCGCTCTTTTAGCAGGATGCTGAAAAAGCCCGCAAGCATATGAAGATCGGTACGCGTGAGACGCGAACAGTGAAAGGTAAAACGTAGGATTGCAGAAGGTTCTTTCTCTGAAACCTTTCACCTTTTACGTTTCACTTTTCACGAACGACAAGGATGGCCTTTTTGAGCATCCTGTTTAGAGTACTCTGTCCCTTCCTTGACAGTACCTCCTAGTGGCCTATAGAGTTTCAATTATTAAAAGCTAGCAACATCGATTGGCTGGGACTAGGGGAGAAGGAATCGCGCCATGTTTGGTACCATGGGGATCTCGGAACTTATCATTATCCTGGTCATTGTTCTGATCATTTTTGGAGCGGGGAAGCTTCCACAAATCGGTGAAGGGGTTGGTAAAGCGCTCCGGGGATTCAAGAAAGAAGTCAACGATATCCCTTCGCCGGATGCGGAGCTGTCCGAAGCGAATCAATCGGCGCCCATGCAGGCTCAACCTACGCCTCAGCCTGCATCGGCGATGACGCAGGGACAGGCCCCTGCCACTCCGAAGCCCACCGCACCCTATACACCTGGGCCGGAATTAACTCCAGGGACCACCGCTGCGTTGATGCACAATATAGCGACTGCACCTCAGCCGGTTCGG
Organism: Nitrospirales bacterium; assembly: GCA_038200685.1. Lineage (GTDB taxonomy): Bacteria > Nitrospirota > Nitrospiria > Nitrospirales > Nitrospiraceae > Palsa-1315. Next base: position 13,086 of record JBBRRN010000017.1, on the reverse strand, counting down.
CCGTTGACTTCCACCGCAGCCCAGTCAGCGCCAACCCAATCGATGGGGCAGGGCCAACAGCCTCTGACGATGGAAGAGCGAGCGGCTGCTCCCACACCAGTTATGAGGGCGCAGTACCCGTCTCTTCCGGCCAGTGCCCAAACAAAACCGGTGGCTACACGCCCGTCGGCCATCGTCAATAAAGATGCTGTGGCTCGCGTGCAAGCACAGCAGGCCTCGATGAAGGCGAGGGCTGCGCAGCCTGCCGACATCTCCCCAGGGGATATGCAGAGCTTGGGGGAAGGACTTGGGGATGCGTTGCGGACGTTTAAGCAGGCCGTTGCCGATGTCCGCAATTCAGTCGATCCAGAAATCCGGACAATCCAAGCTGAGATGGATTCTGCTCAGAAGGAATTCCAGCAATCTATCGAAGCCGCTAAAGACCTGCCGGTCTTGTACGAAGAGCCCCCGAAACAAGCGTGATCCGGGAAGCAGTCCCCATTGGTCTGGCCGATGCCAGCATCGCGCTCTGTCGCAGGCCATCACGCACCATCGTGTGTGCAGTTGCTCTGTCAGTCCTCTGTCTCGCCGGCTGTGTCCAAGATTCCCCACCTTCATCAAAAGAGCATACGGTCTCGCTCTTATTGGAGTTGCTCCGGGATGAGGCGCCAGAGATGCGGCGGACGGCAGCAGAATCTCTGGGCAAGATTGGTGACCCACGCGCTGTGGACTCCATCCTCTCTCTCAAGCACGATCCGTCCGCGATGGTTCGTGAAGCATCGGTGGTGGCTATGGGACGCCTGAAACCCACAGCGACTGATGGCGTCGTGGCTCTGTTGATGCTGGCGCTGGAGGATCCTGACGAATCGGTCCGACAGGCAGCGGTCATAGCGATCGGAGAAGTCGAACCTGGTCCTCGATTACTGCAGCCTGTTGTCGGGTTACTGCGGTCTTCGGATGCAACGATTAGGCGAGCGGTGGTGCGGGCATTACTACAAATTGACTCAAGCCGTTCAGTTCTTGCGCTTGTCGCAGCAGGACGCGACCCTGATGCGGAGGTTCGTCAGGGGATTGTGGCCGCCTTGGGTGAATGGGGCGGGGCAGCGGCGTCCCCTTGGATCAGAGCGCGTTTAGCCGAAGATTCCTCGCCAGGGGTGCGAGCAGAAGCAGCGTATCGTCTGGGAATACTCAATGACCCTGAAGCGAGGGCCGCACTCAACACGACGGTCGCGAAGGATCCAGACAGTGGGGTGCGCCGCTGGGCGAAACGGGGAATGTAGTCCGTATCATGCTTACCCGGTTCACTCAGCAATCCGGAACCGACAGTGGTGTGATGCCGGTTAATCTGTCGCACGGGAACGATTCAATGCCTCGACAAGCTCCAGCAAATCTTTGCGGGATTTTTCGTCGATGTTGGTAAACTGGACACCCATGCCAGGAAAGAGCAGATATCGTTCAGGTTTGGTGCGTGTCCAGGAGACCTTCGCTGTTGCCTTATATTGTTCCCGTGGGTGGTCGGGTAGTGAAAACTCGACTGACAACTCGGTGCCCGGAGCCAGCGGGGCGCTGCTTTCGATGAACAATCCTCCTGCACCGATGCCGCCGGTTAAGCTGTCAAATTGTTTGCCCTCCGGGGTCGTATAGCGGATCTTCATAGCGAGCGGGGCTCTCGGGTGAAAGCGCGCATGGGTGAATCGTACGTCTTCGTCACTGGCAAGTATTTGTTCAATGACCGCTCCCCACGACAGGATACCAAGCAGTTTTCCCGCAGCACTGTGAAGCGTGATTCCTTCCTGGTCGGCATCCATTTCAAGGATTTTTCCCTGATGCCCTTCCGTCATGATCACAGGAAACTTCATGGTGAGATCCTTATGTCGGGTGCGGGAAGATTTTCGTGTGATTGGCTTGTCACGAGGCCGGCTGTCAGACTGGCTGGCTGGATTTCACCAGTTCGAGCACGCGGTTACGAATATCGGGGTTAATCTCTGTAAAGCGCACTCCCATGCCAGGGCTAAACGTATATTGGTCCGCTTTCGGACAGACCCAGGCAACGAGCCCCTTTGCCGGCAACCATTCTGCTGGCTGCTCTGGTAGTGAAAATTCAAGCGCAAGCTTGGTGCCGACCGGTAGCGGTCTCAGGCTTTCAATAAAGAGTCCTCCTCCGCCGATGCCGCTCGCGCGACTTTCAAACTGTTGACCTTCTGGGGCTACGTATTTGACACCGAAAGTGACCGTCACGCGCGGGTCATTCCTGGTTTCTCGGCTTGCCTGGGGTTTGCGATAGGCCAGAATTTGGTCGATGATAAAGTCCCAGGACAGGTTGCCTATGGGTTCGCCGTTGATCCCCAGAAGGGTGATTACTTCACGAGCTGCATCAAGGTCGAAGGCCTTTCCTTTATGCCTAAGGCTTGAAGATACGGGAAATTTCACAGATCCTCCACGTTCAGCCGTAACGCAAGTATAGCGCAGCTTTTCATCTTGTCGAGAGAAAGCGTAGAGCCATCAGTGTCGTCACAGCCTAGAGAGGAAAGCTGAACAGGGAGTATTTGAAAGGGAAGATGGCGAAGGCATTACCAGGCCGGGAAGACCCCGGCCTGGAACATTTCTAAGTAGATGCCAGGTCTGGCAGAAAAAAAAATCTATACTTATAACGACTTAGGCGGTCTTCACATCCTTGTCTTGCTCGAAGATTCGGATAGGGGCGTGCTTGCCGAGGATGGCGTCCTCAGTGATGAGGACCTCCTTAATCTGCTTCTGAGAAGGAGCATCATACATTACATCCAACATCACGTCTTCAAGGATGGCACGCAGTCCTCGGGCGCCTGTTTTCTGGTGAAAGGCTTTCCGTGCGATTGCCCCGAGCGCGCCGTCCGTGAACTTGAGCTTCACTCTCTCAAAGGAGAGCAATTTTTCATATTGCTTTGTAAGCGCATTTCTCGGCTCGGTCAAGATTCGGATGAGGCCGCGCTCATCCAGTTCATCCAAGGTGGCGACGACCGGCAGCCGACCAACGAACTCCGGTATCAAACCGTACTTAAGGAAATCCTCCGGCTGAACTCTCGCGAACAGTTCGCCGAGCCGCACGTCGCTCCGTCCGCGAACCTCGGCTCCGAATCCCATCGCTTTCCGATTGAGGCGTTGTTCGATGATGTGTTCGAGTCCGACGAACGCCCCGCCGCAGATGAACAGGATGTTGTTCGTATTGACTTGAATGAATTCTTGGTGTGGATGCTTGCGTCCGCCTTGAGGCGGGACGTTGGCAACGGTTCCTTCAATGAGCTTAAGCAGCGCCTGTTGTACCCCTTCGCCCGAGACGTCGCGGGTAATGGACGGACTATCGCTTTTGCGGCTGATCTTGTCGATTTCATCGATATAGACAATGCCGCGCTCGGCCCGTTCCACATCGTAGTCGGCTGCTTGCAAGAGTTTGAGGATGATGTTCTCGACGTCTTCGCCGACATACCCTGCCTCCGTGAGGGTGGTGGCATCGGCCAGCGTGAAGGGGACATCCAAGTGCTTCGCAAGGGTCTGGGCCAATAGCGTTTTCCCTGTGCCTGTGGGCCCCAGCATGAGGATGTTGCCCTTCTGGAGTTGTACATCGTCAACGTCTTTGTCTTTGGAAGAGATTCGCTTGTAGTGGTTATGAACGGCTACCGCGAGAATTTTCTTGGCCCGTTCCTGTCCCACAACGTATTGATCCAAGTGGTGTTTGATTTCCGCCGGCTTTTTGAGTTTCGATGAAATCTCCTCTTTAGCCTCTTCCCAATCTTCGGCAATGATATCGTTGCAGAGATTGACGCATTCGTCGCAGATGTAGACGGTGGGCCCGGCAATCAATTTGCGAACTTCATCGCGGCTCTTTCCGCAGAACGAGCAACGGAGATGTCGATCCATCTTATCCGGCTTCGCCATGTGTCCTCCTCTGTTACTTGTCCTTTGCCGCGTCTTTTCCTGCGTCGCCACTGACGGCCTTGAGCAGCTTCGGTGGCCTGGTGATGACTTCGTCGATGAGACCGTATCGCTTCGCTTCTTCTGCCGACATGAAATAGTCCCGTTCAGTGTCCTGGGATATTTTTTCCAGAGGCTGGCCGGTATGTTTGGCCATGATCTCATTGAGCCGCTCGCGGATTTTCAAGATCTCTCTGGCATGAATATCGATTTCTGTGGCTTGCCCGGAAAATCCGCCCATGGGCTGGTGAATCATGACTCTCGCATTCGGCAGGGCGAAGCGTTTCCCTTTGGTCCCAGCGGTGAGCAAGAAGGCACCCATGCTGGCGGCTTGGCCCAGGCAGATGGTGTTGATCGGGGGTTTCACGTACTGCATGGTGTCATAAATCCCTAATCCTGCCGTGACACTTCCTCCAGGAGAATTGACGTAGAGATTGATGTCCTTCTCAGGGTCCTCCGCTTCAAGAAACAAGAGCTGGGCAATAATCAGGTTGGCAAAGATGTCGTCGATCGGCGCGCCAAGAAAGATGATCCGGTCTTTCAAGAGTCGGGAATAAATGTCGTAGGCGCGTTCGCCTCGGTTGGTCGTTTCGATCACAATGGGAACAAGCATGCCCGTCGTTCCTTTCCGTTTAACAGAATGCTGAAAAAGCCGCTCTTCTCACCCACCCGACCCCGGCGCGCCGAGACGCGCCTTTTCCCTTACTTCGTTCTCGCGTCGTTCAGATCCTCAACGTACCCCACAGGATACGTCTCCGGTCTTCACTCGCTGCGGTCTTGCTGGACGGCCTTTTTGAGCACCCTGCATGCCCACAGATTTTCTCTCAGCCTGTAAAGTCTCTCGAACAATCGTGGCAAGGCCAGACCACGCTGCTCAGCCTATCCCTGAATCATTGCATTGCGGTACACGAAGTCCAAGGCTTTATCCACCAAAATTCTGGTGCGTAAATCATCAATGGACTCTTGTCCTCCAGCTTTGATCATCTTGACGAGATCGGCCGCCGGCATTTTGAGTTCCGACGCCAGCCGCATAATTTCGGAATTGAAATCGTCCTGTGTGACCGTCAGCCCTTCTTTCTGGGCGATCTCCTCTAACACGAGACTGACCTTCACGCGGCGCACCGCTTCGTCGCGATGTTCTTGGCGAAGGCGGGTGAGATCCTCCGTGCCAGGCTGTTCCTGGGTGTCACTCTTCCGCTGTTGCTGCTGCACGTGTTGGCGGATGATGGCCTCCAGTTCACGCTCCACCAGGATTTCCGGGAGATCGAAGTGGTGGGTGTCCATGAGCCGTTTGACGATTGTATCTTTATAGTTGTCTTCGATCTCGCGTTTCAGCGCCTGCTCCATCCCTTCTCTCAGTTTGTCTTTAATTTCCTGGAGCGAGGTGTAGGGACCGCAATCTTTGGCAAACTCATCGTCCAAGACAGGAAGTTTCTTTTCCTTGACGGATTTGATCGTCAGCGTAAACAGGACAGTTTTGCCGGCCACACGAGGATCGGGATGGCTGGCTGGATACGGCTGGGAAATCTCGAGCACGTCGCCATCTTTCTTGCCTCCGACATGTGAATCGATTTCCAAGCCTAAGACAGCCGCGTGCGATCCAACCTTGTGGAGTTGACCTTCTTTTTTCGTCCCTTCCAGCGGGGATCCGTCGAGTGTCCCTTGCAGATCCAACACGATGTAGTCCCCGTCCACGATGATGTGGCCTGGAGGAGTCGCTTCAAGGCGGGACTGTTGTTCGCGCAAGACCTCCAGGCCCCGGTCAAGCTGCTCGTCGGTGACGGTCCGCTTGTCGGGCTTAAGCGAGATTGGACTGGGCGCTTTATAGTCCCGCAGCTCGATGTTCGGCTTGATGTCAACGGTTGCGGTAAATGTAAAAGGTTCATTCTTCTTAATCTGGACTCGGTCCAGCGGGGGAATTTCAACGTGGACCGGGACCACTCCTGCTTGGCGGATGGCCTTCTCATAGAAGTCCGGCACGAGGGCTCGGATCACATCCTCTTCCACGGTTTTGGCATAGCGTTTTTCCAGCAGCGCCAAGGGTACCTTGCCGGGGCGAAATCCAGGGATGTTGACCTGGCGGTTCAGCTCGACATAGGCACGGGTAATCCGTTGCGTCACTTCCTCTGCCGGCACCTCAATCTTGAGGGCTCGTTTCATTGGTCCGAGTTCCGTCATTTCCATTTTCATAGCTGGTGCACGCCTTCGTTCTTTGTTAGAGGCCTTGCGCGGAGGCCAAGCCGTCGCCGGATCACCGGTTGTGGCCTGGTGCGAGAGGGGGGACTTGAACCCCCACGGTTACCCACGAGATCCTAAGTCTCGCGCGTCTGCCAGTTCCGCCACTCTCGCAGGGTGGGGTATGCAGGAGCCGATTCCTGCACGATCAGCAAATAATCAAAAAGACAGGTTCCTGTCTGTATTTTGTACCGTTGGATGCCTCCCACTGTCAACCCATACTCACGCAGGATGAACGTGTGTTTACTCGGTGCCCTCGGACGGTTAGCATTCTTTTCTAACCGGCATGATTCTTCCCCCTTGCAGATACCATCCAACGTTCAGCAGAGGGCGTCATGTATCAAGGTGTTCGCAACAGTTTTGACCCGGTGCAAGATGTCTACGTGGGGTCCACGGCTTTACAGCCATGGGCCCTCTGGTATCTTCGGCCAAACCCGCCGAAGCATATCCTTCTTCCCCAAGGCTTCAGAAGATATCCGCTACGCATTCTTCCATGGTTTGACAGCCGTGGCTTCCTGTGTAGGCAGATGAATCTCAGCCTTCAATGAGGAGTATAATCAGGCCACACATGTGATTCATTGTCCGTATACCGGTGCGGAGGTGCAAATGCGGGTGGCCTTGTTGCTCTCAATTCTGGCTATCAGTGTCGTGGTATTGTGCTCTCCCCCTTCATGGGCCTACCGGGACTATTTCACGCCGGAGCAGAAAACACTGCTGGATAAGATTCAAACTGTGCGCATCGACGCGATTGCGCTGACAGACCAGGGAACTGTTGATGCTGCGCCGATTACCGAGCTTGTCGCCCACCGGATGAGTGAATTGGGATATACGGTCGTGGGTGAAGCCGGCAAACCCCATGATGTCGTGATCAAAGTCAAATGCGAACAGCGAAAAATATGGGAAGGCACGACGACGGCAGGAGGCGATGCAGATTTGCCAGATGCCCCGTCTCGGCTGTGGAAAGGCCCCGCCTGCCAGATGACCTATCTTCTCGGCAACATGAAGGTTAAATGGCAGAAAGAGGTTCGAACTGAGGTTGAGGAGGCAGGACAAGCTGCACAATCTGCCAATGCGGGAGATCCAGGAACCCATGCGATGAGCAAATTGAGGGAGGCGCTCGAAACGTACGAGTTTCCCTTGTTGCTGGCTGCCGAATGGGGTCAGCCCGAGCGCCTGTTGAAGTTGCTTGATCGATCCGAGACGTCGCAGGCCAAAAAGATCAAAATTCTTTCTCTCTTAGGCGAGATGCAGGCCGACGAGGCTTTGCCGAAACTGAGAGAGGCGCTCAAGGATCGCGACCTGGCGAAGCAAGCGATTGGGGCAATGGCGAATCTTGGCAAAGAGAGTATTCCGTTGCTCGTCGATATCATGAACACGTCTCCGCAGCCTGAATTGCAGGCGGCAGCGGCCAAAGGCTTAGGACAATTGGGTGGGATGCACGGCGATGCGTCTGTGGTGCCGCCGTTGCTCGTCAAACTGAGCGATCCGAAGACCGACTGGTCCGTGCTCACGGAAGTGGCCTGGGCCCTGGGCAAGATTCCGGATAAACGATCGATCCAGCCGCTCTACGATCTCGACAAGAAACTGCAAGCCCTGCGCGATCCGGAGAATGTGCCGTTGAAGAAACTCAAAGAAGCGGTGTTCTGGGCAATCAAACAGTGCGATACATGGGATCAGTTCAGCTAAGGGGAGGGGATGGAGGCTGATGATCTTCTATGCTCGTGCAACGCGCGGTCGCAGACTCCCCTCGTTGCACACGCGCAGTCGAGAGCAATCTTGGCCATTCCCTATCCTATCCTCAGCTGAAATCCCCGGCTTGCGGTCTAATATTTCCGGGTCGAGCGCCTAGCTTCCTGTTCACACTGTTGGATTGTTCCGTTTCCTCTGATAGTGGGCAGCCACTTTTTTTCGATTGCCACACAGTTGCATGCTGCACCAATTACGGGTGTGATTTTTGGTCGTATCATAGAAATATAAAATGCAGGCCGGATTTCCGCATTTCTTGACCAGAGACCACTTGCCTGAACAGAGCAAGTCGCTCGCAGCCTCGACGAGTGGGGCGAGCAGACCGTCCTTCTGTGCTGCCTGCGACTGAAATTGTCTCGCATAGCCTCCCTTTTTATGAACAAGTTGTGGATAGCCAGGGCATCGGGACAGAATTTGGTTGATGGATGCGATTGCCGAGTCAGGAATGGATTTACGGGCGACGATTCGGGTCACCATGTCCCGCAACGTTCTACGGAACGTGACCCCCTGCTCAAACAGCTGTTCCTGATCCTCGTGACCCCACTGTGTCATGACAGCGGCAGCGTGGGTTTTGTCCACCATATGTGCTTGAACCAGCCAAGCGATAAGATCTTCGTATCCACCTAACAGGTCTGTGGGATTTCCCCGCACGATCATCTGCGTGTTGATGAAGTCCAAGCACGGATGATTGCCCACAAACAGAAACGGTTGCCGTAGTCGTGCTCGACCCGTTGTCATATATTCCCCCTTCTCGGCTCTACTCCGGCAAAAGGATGCTTGACAGGTTAGTCGCTGAACTATATAACTGTCAAAAGTATATTTAGATGGTTATTCATAAACTGCCAAGGAAACGAGTACCTATTCAGAGACGGCTTCCGCCTAAGCATCAACAACCCCATCCAAGGAGGACCCATGAAAACTGCCATCATTATTATGTCCGATCCGAAGAGTGGTTCTGAGGAAGCGCTCGGGCGAGTCTTTAACGCCCTTGCCCTCGCGTCCGAATGTAAGCAGAAGGGTGATGCAGTTGCTGTGGTCTTCAATGGGACCGGCACACGTTGGCCTGGCGAGCTGAGCAAGCTCTCGCATCCGGCCAATGGTCTCTACAATGCGGTTCGCGATGTGGTGCAAGGCGCTTCCTGCGGCTGTGCGGAGGTCTTCGGGGCAACGGAGGCGGTCAAGTCATGCGGGATGCCGATGGTGAAGACCATACGCTGGCCGGAACCGCGGGACTCTTGAGCCTCCGTCGTTACATCGCGGAGGGGTGGAATACAGTCGTGTTCTGAGTTGAATCTCATGAGGCGGTCAGGAAGAAGTCTCCTGACCGCCGGTGAGTTGAAGGGCAATAGGGGGGAAGCGATGGCGACGAAATATCTTGATCTAAGCTTTACTGATTCGGTGTGCCGTGCACAGAAACAGTATTACGGGAACGTGGGTAAGATCGTCGGTGCTCCTGATCGAGATCCACTGAGCCAGGCAGAAGCTGAATTCATCGCAGATCGGGACAGTTTTTACCTGGGATCAATCAGCGAAAGCGGGTGGCCCTACATTCAGCATCGCGGCGGGCCTCCGGGATTCTTGCGGGTGATCAACGAGACGACGCTGGCCTTCGCCGACTACAAAGGGAACCGACAGCTGCTTACGACCGGCAACGTCTCAGTGAATGACCGTGTGGCGCTATTTCTCATGGACTACAAGAACCGTGAACGGCTGAAGATTCTTGGCCATGCTCGTGTCAAGGATGCGCATGTTCATCCCGAACTTATTGAGCAGATCACTGATCCAAAGATGCGGTCGGCGGTGGAGCGGCTGGTCTTTATCGACGTCGTATCGTTCGATTGGAACTGTCCGAAGTACATTATCCCACGATATTCGGCAGAAGAGGTCGAGGAGTATGTGGGGCCGTTGAAGAGGCGGATTGCCGAGCTTGAAACACAACTTCGCAAGGTAAAGTCCTGAGGACGTTCTGCGAATGAGCACTCGCCACCACCGCAGATTTTCGTAAAAGTAAATATGAGCGGGGCTGTGCTTGGGGCAGCCGCGCAGATCGCTCGACGCAAGAGAAGCAGGGGAGCAGCCAGGTGCCTTCCTTGCTCGCAGAACGCGCACGATAGGAATGTGCTCGTTCGATGCGCACAGTAGAAGATCACTCAGCCCCCAACACTGAAGAGAAAACGGGCGAGTTTGGAAGGAGTAATTAACATTCCTGATGCCACCCCCTTCCGCACTGTTGATTTATTTACTCCTTGAGCGTAGGAATTGTCCCGATAGACACACCAGCCTTACCGGGAATTTTCTATGTCAGAGCCCATCATTGTCTGTCCTAACTGTAAAACTGAAATCAAGCTGACAGAGTCACTCGCCGCTCCCTTGATCGAGTCAACCCGTCGCGACTACGAGAAGCGGCTGGCTCTAAAAGACACGGACATAGCCAAGAAAGAAGAGTCGTTGCGTGAGCGAGAAGCCGCTGTTTCAAAAGCCACGCAAGCGATTGACGATCAGGTGGCCGAGAAGTTGCTGCTGGAGCGCGCGAAGATCGTCACAGAGGAATCCAGGAAGGCCAAACTCGCTCTTCAAACGGATATCGACCAGAAAACAAGAGAATTGCTCGAACTCCAGGACGTCCTCACTCAACGCGACGTCAAACTCGCAGAGGCTCAAAAGGCACAGGCTGATCTCATCCGACAAAAGCGGGAACTGGACGATGCAAAACGGGAGCTAGAACTCACAGTCGAAAAGCGCGTCCAGGGTGGGCTCTCTGCCACCCGCGAGCAGGCCAAGAAAGAAGCCGAGGAAGGCCTGAAGCTCAAAGTGATGGAGAAGGAGCAAACCATCGCCTCCATGCAGACCCAGATTGAAGAACTCAAGCGCAGGGCAGAGCAGGGGTCACAGCAGCTCCAAGGCGAAGTTCAGGAACTTGAGCTGGAAGCCTTGCTCAGAGCAAAGTTCCCGAGGGACACGATTGAACCTGTTCCCAAAGGCGAATTCGGTGGCGATGCACTACAGCGGGTCATCGGTCCTCTCGGTCAGCTCTGTGGAACCATCTTATGGGAATCCAAGCGAACCAAGAATTGGAGCGACGGCTGGTTAGCTAAACTTCGCGACGATCAACGGACGGCCAAGGCAGAAATCGCTGTTATCGTGAGTCAGACGCTCCCGAAGGGTGTCGAGTCCTTTGATCTGATCGAAGGAGTCTGGGTCACTGAATCCCGCTGTGCTATTCCCATAGCCACTGCTCTCCGACAGAGCTTAATCGAGCTGTCCGGTTCTCGTCTCGCAGGCGAGGGACAACACACCAAGATGGAGATGGTCTATCAATATCTGACAGGTCCGCGTTTTCGCCATCGCATTGAAGCCATCGTCGAAAAGTTCTCGGACATGCAATCTGATCTAGAGAGGGAACGAAAAACGATGACGCGCCTCTGGGCTAAACGTGAAGAGCAGATAAGAGGGGTTATCGAGTCGACTGCTGGCATGTACGGCGACCTTCAAGGGATCGCTGGGAGAACCCTCCAGGAGATTGAGGGCTTGGACATCCCATTGCTCGACACTCCCAAGAATGATTCGGACGGGGAGGCCTAATGACCGAGAGAAAACAGACAGGGCCACTCGCGCAGGCCGGACCTATCGAACATCTATCACAAAGTGCAGTACTCGATGAACACGTGCAATTGCTGCCTAAAGATCGCCCAACTGTCTTTTGCGCTCGTAGGATAAAGGAGGGGATGGAGGCCCTGATGATCTTCCGTGCTCGCGCAACGCGCGGTCGCGGACTCCACTCGTTGGACGCGCGCACGTTGGGAAACCGCTAGGCCGCCCCTCCTATTTGAGGGGGCAGAATAGGGAAGCGAGCATCAGAACGCTCTCGTTGGCCCTATGGTTCCGGAACGCGCAGCCTCAGAAGGATGGGAAGGGTAGCCTAGCCGTCCTCCTGCTCGCGGAACGCGCACGATAAGAATGTGCTCGTTCGACGTGCGCAATCGAGGATCGACCAGGCCATCCTTGAAAATGAAGTAAGGGATTGAGAGGCTGCGCGCAGTGGAAGATCAATCAGACCTCCTCCCTAAAAGCATGGACTAGACCTATTCCGAAAAAGTAGAATGTCCCCACTTACCATTCTCCATGGCCAATTCAGCCATTGCAAAAGGCGGCTTTTGCTTTTGAGGATACCTATGGGCCTCTGGCATGTCCTTGCGTTCACGAAGAAATAAAACGAGTGGTCGCCCGTTAAAGGCGACAGCGGTTGATTTGTTCTGTGGAGCAGGTGGACTTACCCGCGGCTTGCTTGACGCTGGAATCTCTGTAGTCGCAGGCTATGATACCGACAACATCTGCCGACATGCTTACGAATACAACAATAGAGGCGCGAAGTTCATCACCACGAGCGTTAGCGATCTCAACGGCGAAACGCTCGCGGGTCACTACCCCAAGGATCATGTTCGCATCCTTGTCGGTTGCGCCCCCTGTCAGCCATTCTCCAGGTATACCCAGGGCCTAGATATAAAGGCAGACACCAAATGGAGTTTGTTACATGAGTTTGCTCGCCTAGTCCGTAAACTGAAACCCGACATCGTCAGTATGGAGAATGTGCCAGACCTCCAACGGTATTCTGTTTTCGCGGACTTCCTTGCTACGCTGGCCAACGAAGGATTTCATTTCAACGAAGACGAGGGAAAGCGTGTCGTCTACTGCCCAGATTACGGCATTCCCCAACATCGGCGTCGCCTCGTGCTCGTGGCATCAAGACTTGGTCCCATCGAACTCATACCGCCTACGCATAAGCCAGACAGCTATCGCTGTGTGAAGGATGTCTTGAGTGAATTGCCTCCTCTGGCCGCCGGTGAAGGCTTTGCAGAAGACCCCCTTCACTGCAGCAGCGGACTGTCGCCGTTGAATCTTCGACGCATCCGCCTATCTAAGCCTGGCGGCACCTGGCGAGACTGGCCGAAAGAATTGATTGCCGATTGTCATCATGCCAAATCCGGCAAGACCTACCCCAGCGTCTATGGCCGGATGGAGTGGGGAAAACCGTCACCTACAATCACCACGCAATTCTTCGGATTCGGCAACGGACGGTTTGGCCACCCTGAACAGCATAGGGCTGACCTTCCCCCAATTCCGTGGACACCTGGTTAAGCCACTGCCGTCCTCGCTTCGTACTCGGCCGGGGAGTGATAG
>JBBRRN010000016.1:0-16626 GCA_038200685.1 Nitrospirales bacterium | reverse complement strand
GTGGACTGTGTGTTGTTCGGGAATGTGACCGATGAAGAGCCGCAGAAAAATTTCACAGGATTCAAGGAGACTTCCTCGCGGAGACTTTCTCTGCAACTGGTGAGTGCAGATGGGACCCTCATGTGGAAGACTGAATTGCCCTACACGATTGTAAAGGGAGCAAAGGACCTGGATGAGGAAATGGTGATGAAGACTCTCCTGACTCATGTGAGAGCACATGTGAATGAGCTTGGATTGGCTGAACTGGGAGCGACATCTATTCAGTCTATGCCACAAGCGTCGCGTGACACCCGACAATCAAATGGCACGTCTTTTACCGAGATTCGAGAATCCTTGATGGCCAATCACCTCTTCACATCTATGCATTTAAGCATTTCTGATCAGTTTCGGTTCTACCCAGAGGCATACCCGCGAACCCTTAACGCGTCATAATCAAGTGTTCTCCGAATCAAATCTTCAAATGTGAGCAATTTTGAACAGATTGCTGTCTGCTATTGGGATAGATGTAGCTCGAGTTTACACACGAATGGGCGTGTGTCCATCCACAGGAGGAAATTATGAGATATTTTGCTATGGCGATGTTCGTATTGATCATGGGAGCTGCCGCTGGCTGCTCAATATCCAACGTAGCTTCTGATCCCCGAGGTGTCAAAGGGGTAGACGGTGACCACCTGACGCACATCAACACGAGGAACTATGCGATACACCTATTCATGACCAAACCGATCTGGGGAGACGCCACTCTGAGCAACACAGTCCAGAGTTTCGCCGACGAGGCCAAAAAATCCGGCGCAACGAAGGTGCGGATCGTGCAATCGACCGAGTCGGTCATGTGGTATATGCCCCCGCTCTTGGGGTTCATTTTTACCCCGGTGTACTCGAACGTTGCTGGAGATGCACTGCTTCCCTAATGCAAAGGTAGCAGGGGTACATTGAGCAGACCCGCTCTAACGAAGAAGCATAGGCGGCCTGTTAAGGCGAACGCCGAGGTCAATGCGTATAGGTGACCGAGGTCATCAATGACGCGGTGAATTCAGGTGGCTTCGTTGCGGCGGCGACTACAACTGGAGATCGGCAGAGTGAGCCAAGCGAAGTCAAAGCGGTGGGTTGTGGATCCGGGGACCTGGCCCAAGGTGAGGTCTGTTCAACGTGACCCACTCTCGAATTTCCATGCTTTCCGCATCGCGTATGTGGAGACGGCTCGATTAGAATCCCTTCTGAAAGCCTCGCCATCAACCGTCCTGGGTGTGGTCCGTCATGATCGGAGTTCCGAGGGACCTCATGGCCTAGGTATCTATCCACTTGTCTGCCTCGATCTCCCGCAATTCAACGGGCCTCCGCTGGCCGAGGTGTGGACGAGCAACCTGCCGGTCATCTCTCATCAGGCCGAGGGAATCCACTGCGCCATGAACGACGAGGTGCTTTTCGGCGTGGTGCAATTGGAAGAACGTCCGGATACGCTCCTGGACAGCGTGACCTACAACGCCTATCGACGTCTGCTCGTCCACGCTCGTGCCCTGGGCTACCCTCATCTGTTGAGGGTGTGGAATTATTTCCCACAGATTAACCGGGCATCCGGAGGGCTGGAGCGGTACCAGCGTTTTTGCGCCGGTCGACACCAGGCCCTGGCCGAGAATCTTTCTGGCTTCCCTCGAACCCTGCCTGCGGGGACTGCCGTTGGGACGATGTCTGGACCGCTAACAATCCATTTCCTGGCGGCGAAGCGACCAGGAACGCACGTCGAAAATCCTCGGCAGGTGCGCGCATACGAGTATCCTCCCATCTATGGTCCGAGCAGCCCCTCGTTTGCGAGAGCTACCCTGCAGCCATCCATCTCCGGGGCCCAGCTGCTCATCTCCGGTACGGCGAGCGTGGTTGGTCATGTGAGCGCCCACATCGGCGATCCGGGTAAACAAACTCTGGAAATCCTCCACAACCTGAATGCACTGATCGCACAGACTGAGCAGCTCCACGGAGTTTCTCGCGGGCAGTGGGGTGGGCAGGCCCTCTTCAAGATTTATATTCGACACCCCGAACACTTCGCGATGATCTGCGACATCCTCAGGGAACAGCTGCCTTCCCATACTCAGGTTCTGTATCTTCAAGGAGAGATGTGTCGAAGGGAGTTATTGCTGGAGATCGAGGGCATCCTCAGTCAAGAAAAGAGTATCAATATAAACCATACGATGTTGTCGTCTCGTGTTCGCATCCAACAACCTGCGCTCTCCCAGCATGCAAAGCCAGATAATTTCAGGGCTGTATAGTCACAGAGTTTCATCCCAACTTCTTTCTGAGTCTCGGAGTTAATCTCAGCACTGTCATCACATGCATTCACGTACTTACAAGCCTTGGCACTTCACGATCGATGTGGACTGGGTCCCTGGGTCCGAGATCGGACTGGAGGGCTTGCTGGATTTCTGTGATCGATGGAAGCTCAAGGCGACGATTTTTGTTACCGGGAGGTTTGCGGAGACCTATCCGGATCTGATCGGGGACTGTAGGCGGCGAGGGCACGAACTTGGCACACACGGGTGGGAACACGGGAGCCTCGAGAACGACGAGGATTTCAGGTCAGCTAGTTATGACCAGCAGCGGAGATGGATCCGGCTGGCCACGGAGGCTGTGGAAAAAGCCTCAGGGGTTCGCCCCGTCGTCTTCCGCGCGCCGAGCTTGTGGATCAGCGAAACGACCTTGCGCGCCCTCGAAGATGAGGGATACCGCTACGATTCATCTGTGCCGGCGCGGCGATTTGATTGCGGCTTCGGCCGAGTGCACTACCTGAAATACTTTCGCGCTTCGAGCGAGCCGTACCGCCTCTCGTCATCCCACCTGAGCCTGCCGGGACACAGCTCGATCATCGAGATGGCTCCCTCAGCGTTCCTGCTTCCAACCAACATGGCCACGCTTCGGACGCTCGGTCTGCCGGTGATGAAATGGATCGTCCGCCGGATCTCCCGACGTGCCTCGCGGCTGGTGTTCTATAGCCACCCCTACGAATTCGTACATGCGGATCAGCAATCTTTTCCGAGCAACATGTCCAAATGGAATATGAAGGGCATGACTCCGGAGAATTTCTCCGTCCTTGACCGATTTGTCGAACACCTGCTGCTGGAAAACTATTCACCTACTTTGTTTGCAAATTCGTTGAGCCAAGCATGTGCTTCGCAGTATGAAGCACAGGCCACTGCGCGACTTTCGCCCGATGCGATCAGGGACGTTCATGCGCGCGAGACTAACCTTGCCGGCCGCCACCGGTGAAACAGTCACAAAGCTACCTCAGAGCTTCAACCCTCCGCAGATTGTGAGCAATTCTGACCAGTCTTCTTCCGATCCGAGTGGCATGCTCGCCGCGTCTCCGAAGCGATGGACTACTGTCTCTATAACGTGAAGGAGGAGATTGTGTAAGGATGGTAACTCTTGGCACTCACGATTCCGTACTCACCTGCCGGTTCTCTGTTCTGAACTCCGTCAGGATCGCGACGGGAGCGGGCGGCATGGTCTTCGTGCTCTATCTCATCCTGGGAATCGTGTCGGTAACGAACGCCGCTGACGATTCCTATATCGCCGGCTATGCCGCCGCTGTTCTTGAGCACGAATTTTATGTATCAGAGGCAATTGTACAGGTGCATGAGGGAGTTGTGATTCTGACCGCCGACTCGCTCGGCAAGGTCGATCGACAAAAAGTTATCACGGCACTGGAAAAGATTCCAGGCGTCGTGCGTGCGAAAGTCCGAGAGGAGGCTGGGTCTTCCGCTGCTCCGGCGAATCCGCCGCAGGCGGCTATAGAGCAAAAGCTTCCCAAACCCGAATCAAAATTTCTTCCTCGCGATCTCCTCGTGGCTCCTTTCCATGCCGATCCACGGTGGCCGCATTTCTCCATGGCGTCTCGTCACGTGTCATTCGGCCGGGAGCCGGAGAATACCGGCTCGGCCAATTTTGGTGAAACGTTTGCGCTCTACCGCAATGCGGCTCCTCTGGACGGTCAATGGGAAATCGCAATCCAGGCCGGGGTCTTCAGCACTTTCAATCTAGGGTCCTCGTCCGTAGACCTCCAGAATGCCGATTATACCGCCGGACTTCTCACGAGCTACCGGACCGGCGCCTTCTCCGGCTTTCTTCGTCTGCATCACCAGAGTTCGCATCTGGGGGATGAATTTATCCTCAACAGCCAGCCTGGGTTCAACAGAATCAATTTGAGCTTCAATGAACTGGATTTGAAAATTTCCTATGAGCTGGCCTCCTGGTTCCGGATCTATGGCGGCGGAGGCATGTTGGTAGGGCGAGACCCGAGAGAGTTGAAACGCGGCACGAGCCAGTTGGGAGCGGAACTCACCAGCCCCTGGACCTTGTGGGACGGCAAGGTTCGTCCTGTGGCATATGCAGATCTCCAGGCCAACGCGAGAAGCAATTGGAAGATCGCCAGCTCCGTCATGGCGGGGATTCAATTCGAAAATGCGCGAATCGGAGATCGAAAACTACAACTACTCGCGGAGTATTTCAGTGGCCCCTCACCCAACGGACAATTTTATAATCAAAACACGGAGTGGATCGGTATCGGCATTCATCTGTATTACTGATCCATTCCCACTTCTGCTTTCATCGTCTCCGTCATGCCGACTTCGTGCGCGAATCGAGGGGAAGGGCCGGCGCACGTTATCTGTCACCGTGACCAATCCAATACCCTTGTCTACGACCCGTCCGCATGACCACGAGCCGGCCCGCGCCTCTGTCACGTGGCTATATGGCAATCGATGGGTGAAAGGATACGTCCGCGGAAAACTGCGAATCGATTCAATGTATGGCAGTGTCTTCGAGTATTCAACGCCTCCGCAGATTGTGAGCAATTCTGACCAGTCTTCATCCGATCCGAGTGACATGTTTAGCCATCGTTCGCAGAGGTGGTAGTTGTGCTCTTTTTATCACGGGGACCGGATCGGGAACGGTCGCTGCTGACGACTCCTACATCGCCGGTTATACCGACCCCGTTCTTGAGATCGATGTAACGTGCCGAGGGCAATAAGCCCATGTCTTCTGGGATGTAATTGTTTCATGATCCTACGTTTGACAATGTATTTGCTTTTGAGCTATGGCATCATCTCTTTTGTTGAGCACATCATTCACCGATATTTCATGCATATGAAATGGTTACCTGCCGGGGTCTATCGGGCGTATCCATTTTTCAACACCACGTATGAAGCCCATGCTGTCCGCCACCATGGAAGGTGGTACAAACAGTTTGATTACGAGCCGGATCCATTCGGGAGATTCGATAATTTGACCTTCACACTTTCTGATAGTCTCGCCATGCTTATTTCTGCACTGCCCCTTTGGGCGCCTTTGATATTTATCTCACCGTTCGGAGGATGTGTGTTCGTCGCATCAGCCTTTGTTCATAACCGTCTCTGGAATGCGCTGCATCGCCAAATGCACATTCCTGAGGATGTGTTTTTTAAGGATTGGAAGGTGTACCGTTTCCTCGCTCGCTATCATTTCATGCACCACCAGATGAACGGACGAAATTTTAACGTGGTGTGCCCTCTTGCCGATTTCGTGTTGTGCCGAACGGCCCAACCAAGAGTTCGCGATATCCGAAACATGCTCACATTGGGTCTGCTTTATCCAAGGACAATCCGAATGCGAAGTCGTGTGGCTGGATGGTCGACCCGCCGAATCTTGCGGACGAACAATATCCTTAGTTCCTGGGAGTCATCGGGACGACTCAACGTTGTAAATCCTGCTGACGAAGCGCTGGGTGATCCGCTCCCGCCATGCAACGCACAACATAAGTCAACCCGATCGTAGAAATATGATCAGGACGCCCCATCCTGATCGCTAGCCCGCAGCAGATCGCCCAGGCCGATTCTCACAACCTGAGCTTCATCCATCAGGCCGGTCGGAAACCGATCCAGTTTCTTCCGATGTGGGGCGGAACACCGTTTAACAATTATCTGTTTGTGATTCGTCGTCCAAACGCGCAGTCCTCGTTATTCGTTCGAGACTCGCGAGTGTTGCGCTAAAAGCGGGCCGGGTGAGAGGGATGATGGTTCGAGGTCCGAAGTTCGAGGTTTTCAGAACTTCGAGTCGCGCCGTTCGCGCACGTCTTGCTTGTCTCGCTCTCGATTCACGAACGACGCTTCACGTGTAAGCGAGGAGTCAGGGACCTGTCCAAAGAGCGAGCGATAAAGTCCGATCGGATACATGCCTCTGGAAATGAGTTTCCACCCCACCATGCCGGTGATGCGGGCGATATCGCGCACCGGCAGAAAATAACTCGGTCGCGCCCCAGGACGGTAGAAGGCTTCAATGGGAACCGCGAGGCTTCGATGTCCTGCGCGCGTTGCCTCAATCAGAATTTCGCTTTCGAAGACAAAGCTCCTGACTTTTCCATGTGTGATCTTCACGCGACTCAACAGTGATGCGGGATAGACACGAAAACCCGATTGACTATCTGAAAATGAACAGCCTGCGGCCCAGGAGACCCAGAAATCGGCCACGCGATTCGCCGCATAACGCCAGAAGGCCGCACGACGCCGATCTCGACGGCGGGCGCCGATGATCACATGATCGGGATGAAAGACCGCTTCAGCGAGCAATCGTGGAATGTCTTCCGGCGCATGCTGGCCATCGCCGTCCAGCGTCACGACGCCGGAGGCGCCGGCAGCCAATGCCTGTTGAAAGCCACGCCATAGGCTGGCGGCCTTTCCGCGGTTCGTGGGATTTCGTAACAGGGCCACGGGCAAACCGACCAGAGCGTCCGGCGTGCCATCGGTCGACCCATCATCCACAACGATCACACGCTCGATCTGCCGGACTGCCCGCGATGCCACGTCCCTAATCGTGGCGGCTTCATTATAGGCGGGAATTACCACCCAGTACCCAGCCAGGTCGTTGCTTCCTGAAGAATGCGAATGGGTGCTCATGCCATTCCCCCGTTGAGACCGATGACTTGGCCGGAGATATAGTCGGCCTTGTCGCAGGCCAGGAATCCGACCAGGTACGCCACCTCTTGAGGCGTTCCGGCTCGCTTCATCGGGACCAACGCCTCAATTTTTTCCGGCTTGCAACTCCGCTCAACCATCCGAGATTCGATAAAACCCAGCGCTACCACATTGACGGTTACGCCACGAGAGGCGACTTCCTTGGCAAGCGATTTGGAGGCGCCGTGGAGTCCCGCTTTGGCCGCTGCATAATTGGTCTGCCCTCGATTGCCGAGCTGGGCTGAAACCGACGAAATCGTGATGATCCGTCCCCACCGTGTGCCGATCATCGGAAGGAGCAACGGCTGCGTTACGTTGAAAAAGCCGCCTAGCGAGACTGCAATCACGTGGTTCCATTGGTCTGCCCGCATGCCCGCCATCGGGGCATCGTCGTAGATACCTGCATTATTCACGAGCACCTGGATCGGACCGGCTTCCAGAATCTGTGCCAGGGCACGTTGGGTAACCTGGGCATCGCTGACATCGAAGCAGGCCACGCTAGCCGATCCGCCTGCTTTAATAATCTGATCGGTTACCTCTTCAGCCGCAGCGCGATTGCGATGCGCATGGACGATGACGTGCAGGTGCTCCTCCGCCAGTTGGCGGCTAATCGCAGAACCGATTTGACCGCTACCGCCAGTGACCAAAGCTCGCTTCATGATTGATGGTCGAGGTACTTGAGGAATATGGATGCGCGCCCCTCCAACAACTCTTGTTCGTCAGCCGACACGCGGAACACATAGATGAAACTGCTCATCTCGCCGACTAAACGGGTCGCCTGAACCGTCAAGTCTCCCTTCACGTCGTCCAGACGAGTGGCCAGAAGTATCAGATTCTTGACGGCGCCCAGGTATCCCACGGCGAGTCGGCGCTCCTTCCCCTGCTCCAAAAGCCCGACATGCGCCGCCATCGCCTGGGCCGCATACTCCAGTCCGCAGATCGCCTCCAATCGGTTGTCTCGCCTGAGAGGATTCGCCTGGTTACGATGCGACGAAGCCGTACACAGAATACCGGCATCATCCCACCGATCGACCGTATTCAACAGGCACATCGCGCCGTGATGCGGAATCAATCGGCAGAGAGCGGCTTTGTCGACGATCAGCATGGCATGAACCGGACCACCACGTGTTGCTCTTCTAAATACTCAAGACGGACCAGGGTGTCCTGCTGCTTCGCGATGGCGGCCAACAGTGGTAATGACCGCGCGGCTTGATTCCCGCTCCGATACGTTTCCAGCCGCGCATCGTCCATGTTCGTCGGTTCCCCAGAGAGATCGTTGGAAAGTTCCAGGTCGAGCTGGGCGAGGTTGTGCGGCGAAGGAGCTCGCGTGAACAACAGCGCGGCGGCAAATCCTCCTCGCAGGGGTCGCGCAGCATAGAGAGGCGGCGGCGGCGGCAGATCATAGGCCACCAGAAGTACAGGCCTCTCCTCGATCTCCGCATAGGCGAACGCCTCCAGCAAGGCGGCACAGAAGGATGAATCATAACAAGCCAGCGCGGTTGACGATTGGTGTGAACCCGTGGCGATACCCCAGTAGCCGGACGCGGCGTTATGGACAGAGTGGTGGAACAGCGTGGGCGAAATCGTCCGTTGCGGCATAGCGAGCGCCGTACAGAGACGATCCAGGACACCGGTCTCGCCGTCGGAAGACGCAAAGACCGATGCCACCTCGCGCGCATCGGCCCCCGCCTGCTGCAGAGCCTCCTGCGCGACATGGAGAGCCCAGCGCACACTCTGGCTGCTGCGCCTCTGTTCGTTCGGCGGGAGCAGGCATGCGCTCGGCTCCGGCGTGGCCGTTTCACAAGAAGGACTCTCGGCTGCCAGCACGGATCGGCTGCCCGCCCACCCATCGAGTACCAGCCCCCAAATTACCATACCGTTTACAAAAACAGGCATTATACCGTCCCGAAAAAAATGCTTCAGTTATTGCCGCCAAACCCGAAGCTATTACTCAACACCCGCCGAACCGGCTGTTCCCGATTCTCCAGCAGTACACGACTACTCAAGCTGGGATCGATGCGAGTCGTATTCACTGTCCCGGGAACAAACCTGCGCGTGAGGCACATCGCGGCAATCACCGCCCCCGTGACTCCCGCTGCACCCAATGTATGTCCCGTCCACCCCTTGGTCGAACTGCAGGGGGTCGAGGGACCAAACACCGAGTGGACGGCTGTATCTTCAATGGTGTCGTTCGCCCTCGTCGCAGTGCCGTGCAGATGAATGTAGTCGATGTCCCCTGAGGTGAGCCCACTCCGCAGCAAGGCTCCTTGCATCGCTCCGATCGCCCCGGTACCATCCGGATGGGGATGTGACATATGATACCCATCGCAACTCTCCCCGTAGCCCAATAACGCCACTGCCTCAGGCTGACCCGCATACTCAGCTTTCTCCAGTAACGCAAAGCCGGCCGATTCGCCCAACGTCAGTCCGTCGCGATGCTCGTCGCATGGACGGCAGGGACCGCTCGACATCAGCCCCAACGACGCGAATCCATACAGAATCGTCAGACAGAGGCTGTCCACGCCGCCGACTACCGCCGCATCGCAGAATCCGGCCTCGATGAATCGTGCCGCCGTCGCAAAGGCCTTCGCGCTGGACGAGCAGGCCGTAGAAATGACCATCGCCGGTCCCCGCAGCCCCAGGTATGTGCGCACGAAATGCGCGGACGAAAACATGTTATGGGTATAGCGATGGGCCGCCAGGTACGACGACGGCAAGGCGCCGGTTGCTGCATCACGGTGGCGATACGCATGTTCCGTCTCCAGGATGCCCGAGGTGCTCGAACCAAGGATCACCGCCACGCGATGGGCGCCATAGCGCTCCCTGGCCTCTATTGCGGCTTGGGTGAACCCATCCTGCTGGAGCCCGAGGAGCGCGAGCCGATTGTTCCGACAATCGAACTGTTGCAATTCCGTTGATTTCGTACCACCGCCGATGAACACATCCTCCACACCGCCCACCCGGCCGATGTAGGTGGTGAGCCCCACATCTTCGAAGTCGCAAGGCCGCAACCCGGACCGCCGATTCCGCAATGCCCGATAGGTCTCACCGAGGCCTTTCCCCAGCGCTGAGACGAGGGTGTAGTGGGTGAGAATGAGCGGGGCCATCGATCGTGCCCCAACGTATCGATGCTGTGGAACTGCGTGCCGGTGGCCTATCGGATCATACAGAGAATGATCGACTGTCTGATTTTGACGGTGACATTCAGCGAGGTGATGCTCGTCTTCCTTTGTCGGTATGGCAACCAAACTCTGTACCATTGGAGACGCTCTCCTCTGCACGGCCGGACATACATTCGCATAACAAAATTAACAGGTTGCGAAGAGACTATCTGAGCAATATTGCTCACTTGGGAGAGGGCGCGGCGAGATGATTTGGTTTTTCAGGCAGCTCGGCGAGGAGCGCGGCAAAGACCAGACAGGCCAGCGATCCCAAGGCCGTGGTCAACCCGATGGCTCGGAGCACGGGGATTTGCGAGAGGGCCAGCATTCCGAATACCAAGATCGTGGTCGTGCTGCATACGACCAGGCCATAGACGGTGCGTCCTCGTTCTGCCTGTGTGCCATCTCTCCGGTTGAAGAATAACGCATAGTCCAACCCGAGACCGATGACTAACAGAAATGACGCGATATGGAACAGAGAAAACCGTTCCCCTAGCGCATGTAGTAGGGCAGCCACCACCACGATGGCGCTCCCGATTGGAAGCATCACTCGTAACACGGTGATGGGAGCACGGAGCCCGGCGAGCAGCACGAGACCGATGGCCAGGACCCCCCATCCCAAGAGTCGTAGCGTTTCATTCCGGTACAGGCTGACCATTCGATTCGATTCTTCCTTCAGATCCAAATAGGTAATGTGTTGTGTACCCCACGGCGTCAGAAAATCTCGGAACTTCTGCCTGTCAGTGACGCCACGCAACGACACGACTGCAGCCCAGCGTCCCTCATGCATAAACAGCAGCGAGTCTAGTTTGATCCCCAGCGCGGTCCCGCGGAACACCTGGATGTCGACCGGCTCCTGCGTCCTGGCCTTCCCTGCCGCGTCTAGGAAGGGCTGAAACAGGCCGGGCTTGAACGGTAAACCCTTCATGGCGAAAGTGAGATTCCGCTCCAAGGTTTCGCGATCAGGCACCGCCGCCTGGCGCGCCTGTTGCGTCTTGCGACTGGGCAGATAGCGAGCAGCGAGCTCGTATCCTGCCAGTTCCCCATTTCTCACGAGTGGGTCCAACGCCAGCGCCAACGTTTCACTCCGTTGGAGGGCTTCTTCTTCGCTTGAGCCCTCCACCACGATGAGGTCTCTGACATCAGGCACTCCGAGTTCATTACGAAAGACTTGATCCCGCTCTTTCTGCTCCGGCGAGATCGGGCTCAGATTGGCAATGTCCTGCTCCCATAGTGGTGTATCTGACCAGATGAAGGAGCCGATGGCTATGACCACAATCAGCGGGACTACGAGTCGCGCTCTCGTCAGCGCATCGACCCACCGTGCGACATGCAGCCCTTCGCGTTTAGTGTGAAATTCTATGGGAACGATGTGGGGAAGAACCCAACGAGTCACGGATGCAGCCGTGAACAAGCCGACCATCGCGAACAGCCCCAGTTGCGACAGGCCAGGGAACCCGCTCAGGAGTAATGCAGAGAACCCAAGAGTCGTCGCCACGACTCCGAGGCGCATCGTCGGCCAGATCTCTTTCATCACCGCCGCCGCCCGGCTCTCCCTGGTGAGATGGCTGAACAGATGGATGGGATAATCGTCCACGACGCCGAGCAACGTAATTCCAAATGCCAAGGTCATGCCGTGAATGAATCCGAACACCAAACTCACGGCTACGATCCCGGCCAGGATCGCGCTCGTCAAGGGAAGGAGAGTGAGAATCAGAACAGAAACGGATCCATAGCTGACGAAGAGCAACGTGGTGACCAGCAATGTCGCGCACAAGGATAACCACCACACATCATCTTGGATGGTTTGCCTTATCTCAACGGCAATGACGCTGGGTCCCGACATAACCAACCGAACGGGAACTGCACCAGGGGAAGATCCCGTGGCCGCTCTGAGAGCCTCTCTCATCTGTTTTTGCAGCTGTTCCTGGGACTCCATATCGAAACCCGCCGACTGTGTCTCCGCCACGAGTAATGCGCGCTGCAGGTCCGATGAGAACCATACTCCGCGGTGTCTCGCCGGAGCGGTCCAGGTCATCCAGGTGTGAAGGATCGTCATGAATTCGCCGGAGGGATCGCTCGGGATGAGTTCCTTGACCATCGGTGATAGTGGAGAGGCAAGGTCGCTCAGCCTCAGCTCAAGGGAGTCGCGGAGATGATCTTGACTGAACGTGGACTCCTGCACGCCGGGGCTGAGCACGTACCGATTCTGAAAGAGGCGTTCTCGTTCCTCCTTTGTCCAAGCTTGTTCCCCATTGCCGACGTAGTGGAACGAACCACTGTTGCGCATCCAGGTCGCCAACTGTGTGCTGGCTCCTGCCAAGAGGTCGCCATCCTCTCCCTCCAGAGCGATAAGAATGAGCCGCCCGCCCGCGCCTGTTCGCAGTTGAGTGAGTAGCAGGCGTTCTGTCGGTGTGGCGCCTTCCGGCAATAAGCGGGAGAGTTCGGACTCCACATGTGCATGCGTGGCCACGAACCACGCGGTGAACCCCAGCACCATGCACCAGATCGACAGTGTGACCCAGGATCTTCTGGTCACGGTGCGCCCGTTGTGATCACCATGACAGACCGATCTCCGTCTGGTGCTAGGATCTCAATGCTACTGACTTGCTCCCTGTCTCCGGAGAACTGAATGGACTCCACCAGTTCCTGCACGGCTTTGTCCAGTGGGCGCAGAATCAAGACCCATCGTCGTGGCTCACCCTGCAGCGTCACGCGATAGAAACGCTTCAGGGTGACGATGTCATTGGCGAGCGTTGACCGAAAGGCTTCTATAAATGCCTGCAGCACAGGGTAGTCGTGCAATGAAAATGTTCTCTTCGTACCCTTCGTCCTGCTCTCGAAGAAGACCGTATCGCCTTCAACGAGGTAGCGTTCGTCATGAGGCGCGGTAATATGTTTTTCGAGTCCCGTAGGAGGAGTGAAACGCAAGATGCCACGGGTCTTCAACGGTTGGGTGAGTAGGTTCGAAAATGCAGTCTCTTCAAACCATACTTTCGTTGGCCGGTTCTTGGCCAGGTTCTCAATGAGCTGGTCCACATTCCAGTCTGTTGGTCCTGCCTCGCGCTCATACTGTGGCGGTGTCTGGGCCAGGGACACCGCCACAGGACCCGGCAAGAAAAAACAGATGAGGAATAGGGTCGGCAGTCTCAACGACCCGCTATCGTTGCTCTTCCCAAAAGTCATAAAAGTTGAACCAATTGTCGGCCGCGAGGCGGCAGTGATGTTCCAGGCGGTCGGCGTAGCGCTGAGTCCATTGCTGAACCTCCTGATCTCGATGCCGCCGGTCGATCGTGATCTCTTCTGCGAACAACTCGAAATGGACCTCGTAGCGATTATCGCCACGATAGATCCCGAAGAAGAGAATGACCGGCACCTGTAAGATGCTCGCGAGCCACATGGTGCCGGCAGGGAATCGTGCAAGCTTGCCGAAGAACGTGCAGGACGTGGTCTGATCCTGCTGCACGAGACGATCTGCGAGAATGCCCACCATCCCTCCGCGGTCCAGACATTCCTTGACTTGCAGCATCGTGTTCGGGGAACCGGTCTGTATCACCGTGTCGGCGAACGCAGGATTCAAGTCACGGAAGAGGTCTCGGATTATCGGCATATGCTGCTCGTACATCAGGACTTTGATTTCGACATCCTGTTGGGTCAGTCCGATGGTCCGCACGATATCGAAGCTTCCCAGATGCGAACCGAGCAGAAGACATCCTCTGCCGCGAGCCACGCGATCCGTGAGCAAGTCGAGTCCCTGTATATCGATGTCAAAGCGGCTGCCTTGTCCGGCGAGGAGATAGACACTATCAAGAAGCGTCGCCGCGAAACGATGATACTGCCGATACAGATCACGCCAGCTGATTGGGCGTCCCAGCGCTCGGATCAAGTAGGGTCGGATAGCCTCACTTGCCTGTCTCGAACATGCCAAATAATAGACACAGATCGGATAAAGCAAGGCGCGCGTGGCTGGACGACCTATGGATAACGCCATCCAGATCATGAATCGTAACGCGATTCGGTTGCCGCGTTCGCGTTGTCGTAACCATGCGGCACTCACGAATCACCCGTGGAATCATCGGCGACGATGCGGTATCGCAGGCAACCACTCGCAATGAGTCGAGACCCGGTGGTGCAGGTGAATTCTGTTGCGCCATCGCCCTGCTGGTTCAACCTGATCGTGAGAGGCTCTCCTGGGTTCAGAGGAGACATGAACTTCGCCGCCGGCATACCCACAAACTCGATGTGCTCCTTCGCCATTTCACGGATGGCGTTCATGATTTCTCCCAGCATCACGACGCCAGGGACCACAGGATGGCCGGGAAAGTGCCCAGCCAATGATGGATGGTCCGCACCGATTGTGACAATGCGCTCAGGTCCCATGCCGTTCCTCGTTGTGAAGTTTGTGTAGAAGTCCGAGCAAGGCCTCTCTCGTCAGCTTGCCGGTCTCGTTACGGGGAAGGTGGGGAACCAGGTGGAGCGGTCTGGGGAGAAACACAGGATCAATGACTGTCCGAAGCGCCGACAGAATGTGTTCGGCAGTTTTTTCAGGCGCAACAACAAAGGCGATCAGACGTGTGACTGCGGTTCCCTTTTCATCCGGGAGGAAGAACACACCATCCTGAACACCCTCGATCTCGTTCAGTTTCTGGCTCAGATCGTTTAAGGAACCCCGGTGCCCACCGATGTTCACCAGATCCGTGCCACGCCCATGCAGCACGAACCGATGCGGCCCTTGCAGCGAAACTAGATCAGGAAAGAGGACCGGCTCATGCAAGTACGGGGCTTGAAGGGAACACCCTGCTGATTCCTGATGCAGCGTGATACCGTCCAATACGTGCCAGGTGTTCTCGTCGACAGTCCGTCTTGTCGCGAGGCTCCCGGCCTCCGTGAACCCGTACACCTCATAGACTCTGGTTTGGAATAGAGTCTCGGCTTCTTTCGCCAACGAGCTAGGAAGGGGCGCGGTCGCAGAGAGAATGCACTCCACGGGAGGCAGCCGTGAGCGAGTGGTGACACAAGCCCGGATATGTAAAGGCGTGGTGACAAGCATGCGCGGCGATGGCACCTCCGCCAACGCCAATCGCACATCTTCAGGAAACAGCGGCCGCCCCACATGAAACGCCATCCCATGTTGAATGGGAAGCATGATGGAGGCTTCGAGCCCGTACATGTGCTGGTGAGGAACTGTTGCCACCACGGTCATCTGATCCGAGCTCATGAGCCCCAGCCTGGCTCCTGTGCTCCGAGCAACTGCGACGAGGGATCCCCAGGTTTTGCAATGTGGATGAGGACTTCCGGTACTGCCTGACGTAAAGGCCACTATGGCCGGGTGGTCAATGGGGATTTGGGGAACCTTCACCGTGTCGGTTGGACTCCCTGTACCTTTCGGGATTTGATAGGAGGGGAGTGGTTCAACGTGTTGAGTGCCATCTACCAGGCAATAGCTGTTGCCATATTCTCGAGCGATCTGGGCTAAGGCGCCCGGTGCGCGACTAAGGGGAAGCAGCGTGGTCTGTCCTCGGACCAAGGCCGCGGCGAATCCGACCAGAAATTGATAACGGTCATCAGCCAGGTTAATGACCGTAGGTTTCTCAGGAAGCGAGTCAGCAAGGTTTCCCACATCGGAAAGAAATCGGCCATAGGTCATCGAGTGGCCGTTCTCCCAAGCCAACACTCGGTCAGCGTAGTAGAGGCCGAGCAACGCGGCGGTGTTCATAGAGCCACCTGCTGCTATTTCGTGCGATGTTTCTCGATCGACTGACAGAGTGAACGGAGTGAGGCGAAGGTGGCGACAGTGTCTGGATCATCTGAGCGTATCTGATGTCCATAGGATTGAAAGATCGCAAGAGACAGTTCGAGCGCGTCAATCGAATCAAGGCCTAGGCCGTCTCCGAAGAGGGGTTCCTCCGGCTGAATCTGTGCAGGGTCAACTTTTAGAGTGAGTGTCCGCACAATGAGTTTCGCCACTTCCGCTTCGAGAGATGATACATCAGCCACGGATTGGTTCCTTTGTGCGGCCGGGCCCGCTCTCACCCTTGCGTCAAGATCTTCTACCAACTCCTTCTCTGTCCTGTCAAGGAAAGGTCCACGAGCCTTGCAAAGGGACAACCATGGTTCAGTTCCTCAAAAAAACCGGTTTGTAGTTGTCGAAGAAACTGCTGAATTACTGGTCGTCACAATAGTTTTCCACCGCCTCTAGGTTCCACTTCATGAGGCTTCGATGTTTTGACCATCGCACGCGCGAAGTCGCCTGCCAACTGGATCCTTCAAACTGAGCAATTTTGACCAGACAATCTTCTATCTAATTGGATAGATTTAACCGAAGATTTCGCGCGGCTGGACGATATATAGTTGCGAGCTGTATCACACCTCCGATGTGTCAGGTACACTGTCGAGACTTCTCCTCATGCCGGGCGGCGGAGAACGAGGAATTCTGGGCTTTTGACGGTTTGACGTGAATTTGCCGCTGAGCATGTTTCGTCAGGATC